>CAYOHA010000262.1:0-4208 GCA_964403625.1 uncultured Dehalococcoidales bacterium
TGCCAGGCTTCTTTAAGCTCATTGAGAGAGACGTTAACAACCATTTTCCCATTCAGTCCGTAGATTTCCAGCCCTTCATTATCGGTAACCTGTCCGATAGCTGCAAAACTAGTCCCTTTCATTACCTCTTCAAATTCTTTCCTTTTTTCCGGTGCTACTTCAACCAGGAAGCGGCTGTTCGATTCGGAAAAAAGGATGAAATCGTCCCTGTCGACAGGCTCACCGAGCGGGACATCCTTCAGGTCTATGATCGCCCCAAGTCCTCCGGCGAAAGCCATCTCAGCAAGGGCAACTCCTATCCCCCCCTCGCTGCAATCGTGGCATGCCCTCACCAGTCTTTTCTCCATAGCCATGCTCAGGCTATTCATCAACTCTTTAGCGAGCCCGGGACCAACTCTGGGCACACTATTGCCGGTAAGACCACGAGTCTGGAAATACTCCGAACCGCCGAGTTCGTTTTGAGTCGTACTAGCGATATAGACGGTATCACCAGCTTGTTTGAAGTCCATTGATACCGCGCGGTTCGTGTCTTCCATAATGCTGATGGCTGAGATTAGCAGGGTATGGGGGATAGAGATAGTCTTGCCTTCGTATTCAAACTCGTTATAGAGGCTGTCCTTTCCAGAGATAAAAGGCGTCCCGTAGGCGATTGCCATATCGTAACATGCCTGGCAAGCCCTCACCAGAGCCCCCAGTATATCAGGACTACTAACATCCCCCCAGCAGAAATTGTCCAGCAGGGCTACCTTCCGCAGACTACCGCCAACAGAGATAATCTGCCGCAGGGCTTCATCAATAGCCGATGCCGCCATCCAGTAGGGGTCGATATCTCCATATTTAGGGTTTATGCCATTAGCGACGATTACACCCATTTGAGATTCAAGGACCGGTCTGATAATCGCCGCATCTCCGGGCCCATCATTGTTCTTCCCTACCAGGGGTTTGAGGATACTGCCTCCTTGCACCTCGTGGTCATACTGTCGTATTACCCATTCCTTACTACACACATTCCAGGAACCGAGGACAGCCAGCAGGGACTCACCTAGATCCGGAGGCCCAGAAAAATCAGGCTCGGGATACCGTGGTTGTTCCCACCTTGCTTCCCTTTTTACCTGGGGTATGCCGTGATGCAGAAACTCCATACTCAGGTCGCACACCAGATTGCCGTGATAAAACAGACGCAGCCGCCGGTCACTGGTAAATTCCCCGATGACTGCTGCCTTCACATCCTCACTGGCAAAAAGGTCCATTAACTCTTCGATACTTCCTGGTGGGACAGCCAGCACCATTCTTTCCTGAGACTCGGAGACCCATATTTCTGAGTAGGTCAGTCCCGCATACTTAAGCGGGACTTTCTCCAGGTCAACACGTACTCCCGTCTCTTCAGCCATTTCGCCTACTGCCGAAGAAAGCCCGCCACCACCACAGTCGGTTATGCGGCGGTAAAGCCCGCGGTCCCTGGCTTTCATCAGAATATCAATAAGCTTCTTCTCTATGATGGGATTGCCAATCTGGACCGAACTGTATGAGACGGCGCTTGACTCCTCGGTAAGCCGTTCTGAGGCAAAGGTAACGCCGTGAATACCATCACGTCCGGTCCTACCCCCGACCACCACCACCAGATCGCCGGGCTTCTGCTGACCTCTACGCCCCATTTCTTTGGGTAGTATTCCCAGTGTTCCGCAGTAGACCAGGGGGGTAGCAGTATACCGTTCGTCAAAGAGTATGGCACCGTTAAGAGTTGGAATTCCCAGGCGGTTAGCATAGTCAGCTACTCCTGCCCGGACTCCCTTGAAGACACGCCTCGGATGCAGGACTCCCTTTGGTAGTCTCTCGTAGGCAAGGTCAGGCGGACCAAAACAGAATATATCGGTATTCAGAATTGGCCTGGCACCCAGTCCGGTACCAAGAGGGTCACGGACCACCCCGCCTATTCCCGTGGCCGCTCCGCCGTAGGGTTCCACTGCTGAGGGATGGTTATGAGTCTCAACCTTGAAACAGAGTGCCCAGTGACCGTCAAAGTCGATCACTCCGGCATTATCATTAAAAACAGAAATACACCAGGGCTTGACCAGCTCCTGGGTAGCTTTCATAATGGTGCTCTTGAGCAGGTTATCAACAGTTAATCCGCCAAGAGAGATTTTGCCCTTAAAGGTCTTGTGGTAACAGTGCTCGGACCAGGTCTGCGCCAGTGTCTCAAGCTCGGCATCTGTAGGGTCTCTCCCCTGTTCTCTGAAGTAAGCTATCACCGCCTGAAGCTCATCGTCGGTAAAGCTAAATTGCTGCTTTACTGCCGACAGGCTTTCAGCACTCGCCTCCAGAAGTTTTACCCGGTTTAAACTGAATTCGTACCGTGGATTTTCCGGAAAGCCGAACTGCTCCGACCTAGCCACATGCTGGATAATCGGATTTACCAGCAGCCGGTTACAGATAGTCTGAAGCTGATCTTCATCCAGTTCTCCCCTGAGCAGGTAGCGTTTAGCTGTTTTTACTGCCCGGACATCCTCTATACCCAGGTCGCGAGCCGCTTTCATCACCGTGCCTTCGACAGGGTCAGCCACTCCGGCGTTATAAGCGACTTCGATAGTATGGGTTAGTTTTACAACCTCACCCCCGCCTGCCATTGTTCCAGAGGTTTGGCGGATAGGCTCTTTATCCACAGTGGTCAAAGTAAAAAACTGGAATTCCTGGGTTACCGGGTCGGCAAGGAGTGCCTGGCAGATTAATTCCAGCTTACCGGGCGACAGGTCAGCATCCAGCCAGTATATATCAATAACACGGACATCGGAGACAGTGATTATTCCCAGGTCATGAATATCCCTGACCAGACCGAGTCCTCTGGCATCTGGCAGGTGGCTTTTCAAGCTAACTTCAATTCTGTGCACTGAATTACACCCTTCAAGAACCAGACATTATAAAAAGGGGCTAACGCCCCTCTAAATAATTAGACATTATCTCTCGAACCAGGCCCAATCATATTACGAGCCAAGTAACTCAGTTACCACCTCATTTATCTGGCGTCCGTCTGCCCTGCCTTTAAGCTGGGCGACGAGTCTGGGCATAACCTTGCCTTTGTCCCTGAGACCCTGCGCCCCTACCTCTTTGATAATAAATCGAGCTTCAGCCATTATCTCATCGCGGGTCATTTGTCTGGGCAGATACTCTTGAAGAACAGCCATTTCTGCTTCTTCTTGAGACACCAGGTCCTGGCGATTTCCTGCTTTAAAAGCTACAATACTCTCTTCGTGCTGTCTGACTTCTTTAGCAATAACACCCAGGATATCGCTGTCCCCCAAAGCAGTCTGCCTGGCGATTTCAGCATTCTTGATGGCTGCCAACACCATTCTAATAACTGAGCGCCTTACCGTATCCCCACCCCTCATTGCCTGCCTGAGGTCAGCATTCAGCTTCTCTTTTAGTCCTGCTTCCAACTTTAACTTCCGTCAAACTTTTTTCTATCTTGATGTCAATCTGGCAGATTTGCGTCTCCTAGCTGCTTCTTTACGCTTGCGTTTTATGCTGGGCTTCTCATAGTATTCCCCGTGGCGTATCTCGGACAGGATACCAGCCTGCTGTACTCTTTTGTTGAACCGCTTGAGTAAATTCTCAAAGCTCTCATTATCACCGGCTACTACTCCGGTCACTAAGCATCAACTCCTTTTTACATGCCCATAATACTGAAATTGCTTATTATCGGCAGATTTATAATACCATCACCATTTTAGTTAGCCCGAGTCATTCTGTCAAGAAACATTTTGACGGTTTCGTACTCAATCATGTTTGGTGATAAGAAAGGATTCGCTTTAATAGTCTGATTAGCGGGGGCAAATCTTTAGTAACGATGGTCCAGATAACATCCAGGTCGACATCAACATAGCCATGCGCCAGACGGTTTCGGGTACCGGTTATCCGTTGCCACGGTATTTCCGGATATTTCTCCTGAAAAACATCGGAGACAGTGCGTGATGCCTCGCCGATAATTTCAATCAGGTGTATTGTAGCAATTGCCAGCATCTCATCCCTGTCCAGGTCACTCCGGGTTTTTCCCCTATTGAACTGGACCGCTTTTTGAGCGAAGTCAAGCATATGGCGGATACGGGTGATATCGTACTCACTTCCCTTTTTCGACATATTCTACCCTGGATTCCCGCACTACCCGGTCACGGAAATAACGGCTAAGGTCTCCGGGAGTACGCATGTCCACTTTT
>CAYOHA010000263.1:0-4185 GCA_964403625.1 uncultured Dehalococcoidales bacterium
ATTGTGCACGCAGTCGTGGCCTATCTATGATACCTCGCAGATCATCAAAGAAACTGTAGATATTCCGGTACAAGTTGATGGCAAGCTGAGACAAAGAATTAAGGTATCTCAAGATGCAACTGATGAGGAAATCAAAGCACAGGCTTTGCAGGCTGTGGCAGCCTATAGTCAGGGCAGAAAAATTAATAGAGTGATTATAGCCCGGAGAAATTCAAACATAATAGTCAATATAGTAACTGGAGCGTAATTGCGTCAACTAGGTTGCCAATTTAACAATGTAGCGACTTGTTACCTTTCCAAATTCTTCATATCAGGCGGCAGTGGAGAGGTTCAAAATATCGTACTCTGCAACTTCAGCCCTCCCGGACTGTGTGATATGATTGAATATAATGTTCATGTTCAACTATGAAACCCTGGTGGACCCTCTGTTAAGAGACCTCAGGAAGTCTATTCCTGAATTCTCTGGCATGAAGGCTGGCGACAAGGTAATCGATGTCTGCTGTGGAACGGGAGCACAAGTTCTTGAATACGGACGCCGTGGCATTGTTGCTACCGGTATAGATATCAGCCCGGGCATGCTCAAAATAGCTACAAGAAATATAAGGAGACAGAAGGCGGTAAATGTCTCCTTTCAACTCGCCGACGCCACCGATTTGCCTTTTCCGGACGGTTACTTTGACTATGCTTCCATATCCTTGGGATTACACGATAAAGAAAAGCCTGTTCGATATCAAATCATTTCTGAGATGAAGAGGGTTGTCAAGCCAGACGGAGCCCTAATCCTCATAGATTACCAGGTTCCATTACCAGGGAATGTATGGGCTGCGTCTGCGAGAGCTATAGAATTCCTTGCTGGCGGGTCGCACTATCAGGCCTTTAAAGATTATCTAGCAAATGGGGGACTCGAGGATATACTGAAGAATCACGGTTTGCGGGAAGAATGCAGGACCTATCTTAAAAGTGGACTACTAGTGGCTGCGAAGGCGGTGAATGGTTAATCTAATATCGGTCATTCTGGTCAAGACCTTCAAATAATTGCGATTTACCAAATACTTGGCCGCCTACATGAAGAGTGCCCAGAAGCTTGTTGGTGGAGCCGGGGGGATTCGAACCCTCTACCTTTTGACTGCCAGTCAAAGTTGAGAAAAGGCGGAGGCCGCTTGCCTCCTTTCTGTCGTGATTATAGACGAAAAGTCACCCTAAGTCAACGTCCTTGGCAGGAGAACTGTACCTTTCAAACTTATGCGGGCCAAGTTACACAATCTGGACTTATGTGCAATCCCCTCACGAAGAGTTTCTCCGGTTTTACCAGTTTTACTCCCACAGCTACTATATCTAAAAAGTGTCTGCTGTCTATCATGATAATGTCAACTTCTTTTCGTCAAGATGATATTGCCTCTAGGTTCACTTGCTTCGGGCGCATAATCGGGACTGCCAATGTTTTTGTTGCTTAAGTGGGCTTTAATGCCAAACCCGGCTTTCTCCGCTATCAATTCCATCTCCCTTGCTCCGTAACAGCGGATAATTTCATCCGCGCCGTAATCCGTCTCCTCTGCTCCTAGAATGATTTTCCCCTCCAGGAGGATGTGCGTATTCTTTGAATGGTACGTAGAGGTCGAAACGTCAAACCATTCTTCTCTAAGCGCGAATCCGCCTTCGATTGTATTCCAGCTTCTGGTATGAGACAGCTTTGAGAATTTCTCGAGAGACGAATAACTGATAAACGCCTGCCCTTCCGGTTTAAGCGCACGGTGAATTAGTTTAAGGAGCTGTTCGTTCTCCTTTTCCGCCAGTAATCCGAATGTTCCGCTAAGCATCACACAAAGCTCAAATTCATTCTGATATTCAATATCTTTCATATCTGCCTGATGGAATTCGCCTGCCAGGATTTCTTTTCTGAAGACTCCCTTTGCATAGTCTACCAGACTTTTCACTTTATCAATCCCAACCACTTTATAGCCTCTCCGGGAGAATAGTTTAGCCTGGTCGCCTCCGCCACAGCCAAGGTCGAGAATGGAAGCGCCTTTCGGCAGTTGGCAATGCTTCTCGATGAGAGCTACCAGGTCCTCATCCCACTTAAAGATGCCCGGTATTTTATGCCGGCTGACTACCCGCCAGTAGTAGCCCCAGTACTCTTGATAGTTAAGCTTTAGTGTTTTCATGCTCATCTCCTATATCGTGTCTTCCTTCCGGTTATTGACAATCTGTTCGCCAGTTGCTTCGATTTTTGCGTATCCCCGCCACAGCATAAAGCTGACAGCGGCAAGGAAGGCTGGTAAAGCAATGGGACTCCACAACAGGGGGGGATTGGTGGGGAATTTGTCCAGTAAAAATCCACCCAGCAAGGGCCCGAAGGAACTGCCTATTGTTGCGCATAAACCGAGCAGTCCCATGTTTTTCGCTCTATTATCGAGCCGGGAAATTTTACCGATGACGGCGTATGACGTAGGGACGAACAGCATCTCTCCCATGACCAGGATAATTATGGAGCCGGCTGCAGGGATAATAGAATTTACCCACCCGAGCGATAAAAAGCCCGCTCCATACAAAAAACTCCCTAAAAAGAGAGCCCGGCGGGAACTCAACCATTCAATCCGCTGCGACACCGGGTACTGGAATATGATGATTAATACGCCGCTTAGCGTCATCAGCAAGCCGTATTGTTCAGGTGAAAACCCGAGCCGGTCCACGGTGAACACGGAAAGAGTACTGCCCCATTGGGCTATTTCCAGGTAAAACAATGTACATATTGCACAGAAAATAAGTAGGGTTGAGTCAAACAAACATCTTTTCGGGTTCATCTTGGGTAAAAGTTCTTCGGGTTTTCTTATTATGTCCCGGGGCAGGTAAGGTATGCCAATCAAAGAAAGAGAAGTAATCAATGCGCCAATCCCGAAGACCCAGGCATAGGAAGCAAAACCCTGAAGATATCCTCCGGCTAAGGGGCCGATAGCCCACCCCAGGTTTCCTCCAATTGCCATAAGACCATAAGACTGGGCGAGAAGGTTTTTTTTTGAGACATCGGTGACGATAGCGGAAATAGCCGGAGCGGACATGCCGCCTATTACCGTAACCATGAACGATGTGAAAAAGATGCTCCATACTGCGCCATTTGTACCGATTAGGACAGCCAGCAAGGCAAACAGTAAAGTTTCTGCCAGCTGAAATATGATGAACATCTTGCGGTGGCCGAACCGGTCGGCCAGCATTCCTCCTGTAATCTGGGCGAAACCCGATACAACGCCGGAGATAAAAATAACTGACCCCACCAGAGTCATTGAGATATGACGCTGCTGGTACATATATAGCGGCAAATAGGTGAAGGAAATAGAAAAACCCGTCGACCTGATAGCCTGAATACCCATGGTAGCCCACATTCCAGGCTGGTGGCTATGCAGTCCGGTTTCATTCCTAAGTTTATTTAAAACTGGCATCCAATCATCTCACTCGGTCATTTAGTTACTTACCTGGTTGAAATCTATTTAAAATCTCCGTGTAAAAACAAGAGCCCAGGATTTTGGTCCTGGGCTCGGTTATCCGGTTCCTGATATGGAATGATCTATATCATTCGGTAGTTCTCTCCAAAACAAAGATATACCGAGCCCAATAGGGAGTGCCATTTACTCCCGCGAAGCGAATTATTCTTTTCTGGCTCGTTATCTTCATTATTCTCCTCTTGTCTCGAAAAGAATAGTGTAGTATACAATGCGATGTTGGTTATTGTCAAGCGCTATAAAGTATCATATCTCAAGTAGTGCTCCTCGTTAAGCATTAACCAATCCGCTAAAAGGTGCAATTCCTGGTATTGAAAACTACCTGCCGGGAGGAAGAGCTGATAATAACTTACGTCCTGGCTCCCCCTGACAGAACTCGCTCTCTATCTTACATCATCAGTGTTGCAGCGCCGATGTTCCTGTTAAAGGTCCTCTTACTTGAGTGTGTCTTCTCTCACAATGGATACACCGGGCATAGCGGCAAAATCGAAACGGGGGGGTTTATCCGGGATATGCTCCGGGGGTCTCACCAGTTCAAATGTTAATGCCTTCTGCTTACACCCGACAACGCAAGAGCCACACCCCATACAGTTGTCTTTAATGATGTGTGCCTTTTTCTTCTTGGATTTTTGGGTTAATCGCATTTCGATAGCGTTAAAGAAACATCTTTCGACACATTCCTGACAACCGA
>CAYOHA010000264.1:0-4181 GCA_964403625.1 uncultured Dehalococcoidales bacterium
GTCCTCCGAGTCTCTTATCTTGACTCCCATCTTTTCGAGTTCCAGAAGACAGTCGTAACTTTCCCGGGATGTGATGTGCTGGGCGATACCACACCGCCATCCACCGTAGTTTTCAATCGTTACCCGTGAAAACTCCTCAGGATCAATAGTACAGGCAGGATTGGTAACAGCAGCATGCCAGTGGTCAACTCCAGACCCTCCAGCACCGCTGGTCTTTGTTGCTCCTTTATCAACCAGGACAACCTTGACTCCCTTCCTTGCGGCACCTATAGCCGCCCAGCATCCGGCAATTCCACCTCCAAGGATTAGAACATCACAATTCACCTCGTTCTCTTTGTGGTAATTCACAGAATAAGGCCACTTAGGGGCGTAATTCCCTATCAGGTCTTCGTAATGCATACACTCATCTCCTTTTTATCAGCAGTAAGCCATTTCAGGCAAAAAGCTACATATAAGTTTACATAACATTAATATAGACTGTAAGTAAATCAATGATATATAATACGGTTTTCCTCAGATTTTAACTATCCCACCTGTATCACCAAGTATAACAGGTCTCGCTTTATTACTCTGGGTGAAATCAGTAAAGGCATCACTCCAATCGATATTGTGGGACAATAATATTCCTCCGGTTCTCAAACACCCCCAGGCGGTCTGAAATTCCCAAAGCATGTTCCGGTATGAATGATCACTATCATGTAGAAAAATGTCTATCGTCCTCAGTCTTTCAAGAAGAGGTAACAATTTTTCAAAACTTCTGCCCGGAATTAACTCCCACCGGTGTCTTAAATAATCAGGGATAAGCCAGCCACTTTGTTCAGTCCTTCTCGACGGTAGGTCTATCGAATAGAGTGTACCACGGCTGTTTTCGTTTAAGGCACAAAGAATGTAAGATGATGATACCCCGCTGGCGACACCGGTTTCTACAACAGTGTCAGGTAATATCTTCCTGCATACGGTATATAATATTGTACCTAGTGTGGAATTGATACCCCATCCATAAGTTGAAAACCTCCTGGTCGAATTGTTCCGGTTCTTTTCTAAATGTGTATTAAACTCTATATTAGACTTAACCTCAGAGATACATTCTTGAATCTCTACAGTGGTCGCTCCGGTCAGGTCTATGATAAAACTTACAAGGTCCGGATTGACTCTTCGGGACTTGCTGTCCATCGTTGTTACCTCTATTTATCAGGATTACTGATTCAGAACCGATTATAAGCAGCAAATGAAACTGAATCAAAAAGCACAAAAACCACTTCTTTGACTGAGGCAACCTGTTTTGTTAGAAAATCGGTTACAGTCTTTATTGCCACCTCAGCTGCCTTGTCTATCGGATAACCATAAGCACCAGTGCTTATTGATGGAAATGAAATACTGCTCAAACCCTTCTCGGCAGCCAATTTAAGACTTTCGCGGTAGGCACTGGCTAATAATTCAGGCTCTCCTTTATTACCTCCATACCAGATAGGTCCAACAGTATGAATGACGAATTTGGCTTTAAGATTTCCTCCGGTGGTAATTACCGCCTTACCTGTAGGCAATCGTCCCTGCTTGGCAACAATCTGTTTACATTCCTCTAAAATTGCCGGACCCCCAGCACGGTGAATAGCACCATCAACACCACCTCCACCCATTAGACTTGAATTAGCTGCATTGACTATGGCATCAGTATCCTGACCGGTAATATCCCCCTGGATAATAGACAGTTTTGCCTGGTTAATTATTATCTCGTTAGCCGGTTTCTCCATAACGACATTCTCGTCCAAAGCCATTCCTAGCTTACATACAAGATTCTTGTTTTCTATTTTAGATTTTTAACTTCTTCAAGAATTCTTGGTAGAATTTCGCCAGTCTTTCCCTGGAGCAGGTAATCAGAAATGCCTTCCCAGGTTAAAGGGGTTGGCTCAGCATTGACTTCAATTATGGTTACTGCTCTTCGCTGCCTGGCTACCCTTGGCAGGCTGGCGAAAGGGTACACTACTGCAGAGGTGCCACAAATCAACATCAAATCACATTTTTCGGCTTCCTCTAGACTCCTTTCAGCAACATCACTGGGGATTGGCTCGCCAAAGAAAACTCCATCGGTCTTTATTATTCCCCGGCACTTCGGGCAGCGAGGAGGTAGTCGGTTTTCTATTAACAGTTTTTGCAGGTCGAATTCATCCCTCCTGAATCTCAAGCCGCAGGACAGACATCGGAATTTAGCGACACTACCGTGATATTCAAGTAGAGACTTTGTCCCAGCTTTCTCGTGAAGAGAATCAATATTCTGAGTTATCGTACATTTCAGAATCCCCATATTCTCAAGTTTTGCCAGAATGTAATGACCTGCATTAGGCTCAGCTTGCCCTAAATCTCCCAGGAGATCCTGCCTTCGACTGGTCAGTACGTTATGCCACCAGCCTTCAGGGTCATTTATGAATTCTTCATAGCCTCGGTAGGCTGTTCTCTCAGCTTCTGGATTCAGAGTCCATACACCTGAAGGTCCTCGGAAATCAGGAATTCCTGACTCAGTGGAAATCCCAGCTCCGGTTAGAGCAATGCTGTATTTTGAATCAACCAAATCCCTGGCGGCTCTAACAATCAACTCTTCCACGGCTTTCACCCTCTTCTTTCGTTCAGTTTAAGTATTTAACCACATTGAATAACAGATAGTCTAGGGAAGGTATTCTCGAATTATATCCAATGTACGACATCACTAATTAATAATAACTTTACATAATAATATTCATTTACTTAACAAGCACTCTTAGTCGATACAGAACTATTTTGATTAAATGGTCTTTAATGGGCAGTTTGACTTCAGTTAATTGTTGAGATATTATATTGTCAATCCTAATAAGGGCTCGTAGCTCAGCGGCAGAGCGGTCGGCTCATAACCGATTGGTCGCAGGTTCGAATCCTGCCGAGCCCACTTCTGAGATTTCTATTTTGTTTAATAATTTGCTTAACTTTTTGGGATTGGCTAGCCTCAGAATCTCGATTAACTTTTTTCACCGCTCTATCCTCCTTTTTGTTTTGGTTTTCTTTTTCGCTTATAGTTTAAGCTAAGAACAACCCAATCGTGCCCCAGCTTCTTGCCCTTTATTTGCTTCCTTTCAAGAAGCCAACGGCAATAACCATCTGATATGCCTAGCTTTTTTGCTGCTTCTTTTACGCTATACATCTTGGTTATATTACATACGATAACGTATATAGTGACAAGTGTTCGACTTCAGGGAAAATGAGACACTTTTATGAGATTAAATACCCGACACTTAAAGGCTTGCTCTATGACTGGCAAAACAGTAAATTAACGAAAGAAGAAGGAGCAGGCCATGGTGCAGAAGGTAACCGACAATTTATGGCAGGCTGAAGCCAGGAGTGAAGAGACCAAGAAATTTATCCGGGATATTAAACGGGCTACCTGCCGCAGGTTCACCCCGGAAGAGAAGATTGCTATTGTTTTAGAAAGTTTTCGCTGGGACACACCAATTCGAGACCTCTGCCGTAGAGAAGGGATTCATCCGGGTACATACTATGCCTGGTTTAAAGATTTCATGGAGGCTGGCAAAGAGAGGCTCATATTATTGCTCGAGCTCGGGAGGAATACAAGGAGAAATTAACCAATGTTCTGATTGAAGAGCGGGAAAATATCAGAAGACAAGCACAACGAGAGGCAATAGAAATTCTTGCTAAAGCACAAGAGAGAGGAGAAAACATAATTACCGAAGCCAGAACAGAGGCTCAGCTTCAGACAGAGCAGCTTGTCGCTGAAATAAAAAAGCAGGCAGAACAAGAAGCGGCTGAGATTATTGCGGAGGCTAAACGGAAGGCAGAGAAAATTGTCCGTGAAGCGATGAATAGAGGGAAATAATATAAAATACATTCCACGCTCAAATCAATTTGAGTTGTAAATTTTTATTCACTATTGGTATATAAAGTTAAAGAGACTAAGGGAGATTATTCTCGATAGAATATAATGAGAGCAAAGTTTTCGATGCTTGGTTTTTTTTAAGTTAAACCTGGGTGATATTATCGCTTTAGAATCCCCCCATTAGTAAGCATAAAGATATACTTTGCAGGGCTGAAAACACGTCCCTATTCTGTGAGTTTTATTCCGACCCTGTCTCTGACGTCCTGGGGTGTGGCTATTTCCCTTCCCAGGGTCTTGGCCAGTTTTACGACAATTTCGGTGG
>CAYOHA010000265.1:0-4161 GCA_964403625.1 uncultured Dehalococcoidales bacterium
CCGAAGCTCATCGCTATGTTGAAAAAGGGCACAAAAAGGGTAATGTAGTCATAACGATGGAACATAACCATCTTGCGGATTTAATACTCTAGATTGAAAACTGCCTCAAATCGAGTTTTACCTTTTGAATACGATGGACTTAAAAAGCGAGCAAATTGTTGATAGTTACTTAACGTTCTAGGTCCGAGCCTCTCCTTCGCATAAATGTGTAGAAGGAAGCTAGCCGCCCGGTAGGAATAACAAAGGAGGAAAAAGGAATGAAAATGAAATTAATGCTGGTTCTGGGTATGGTTGGTATCCTGCTGTTTTCCGTTGCTTGCTCAACAGCCTCAAAGCAGGCACAGATCGAGGTTACCACCGATCAATTGATGACTGACAAGCACATCGTCAGCCAGGTGGAGGTTGGAGATGGCGGTACGCTGATTGTGACTTTAGGTTCCAACCGGACTACTGGTTTCCAGTGGTCAGAGACAGCAAAAGTAGCTGATGAGACAGTCCTACAGCAGACAGGTCATAGGTACATAGCTGCAGAGACTAGCCTTGTTGGAGCTTCTGGCAAGGAGGAGTGGACTTTCAAAGCACTGAAGAAAGGGGAAACCAAAGTCTACGCGGAGTACAACCGACCCTGGCAGGGTGGTGAGAAGGGAGAATGGACATTTGATCTAACCGTCGTTGTTAAGTAGAGTTGACTAGTGCTGCGAGTAATTACAAATTAGGAGCCCACGGAAAGGTTGTTGAAAAGACTCTTTCTGCAACTAGCTGGTGATGATTACGGATAGTTCTAGGTATCTTCCCCCTAAGTGGAGATGAGGGTTTAATAAGCAGAACTTTCGAACTTACTTTCAGCTTGGCCATATAGTTGACAGTTGAACATTCCAAATTAGTGTATAATCGACGATAATAGTGATAATCGTACGAGAAGTAAATGCTGGAAGTATCTTATCTCAATCTAGAATTTATCAGTACACCATCATCCTTACGTAGATTGTCAGGCATGCCTGTATTTATTACCATGATCGCTTCATGAAGAGGTTTACCTCGTATAAGGAACCTTGGAGATAGTTCGTTGATGTAAAAATCAACTCTCCGGACATACTCTGGAGAGAAGTAATAAAAAAGCCGGCTGGAAGGGTTTGAACAGGCGGAGTACGTGATCCATATCAACTAATAGAGAGAAAATACGAGCTAACCAGGAAATACCTTGAAATATTGATTCGACATGATTGGGCAAAAAATGGAGTAAGTCCACAATGCCGAAAATACTAACTTAAAAGATGGTTTTATTGGGGGCAGGTCAACAGGCTCAAGAGATTAATTGAGTGAGCTGATTGTTAATTCATTCATATTTTCAAGCTTACTGTAGATGACAGATATTGTATTTTCCAACACGTCGATGCTCATATTGAGCTCCTCTGCAACAACCGGCTTACCATACTCCGATAGTAAACTCAGCACAGCCAGTTCGGCAGGACTAAGCGACCAAGGTTTCTTTCCTAACATGAATACATCGAGCGGTGGTAATAAAAATACATCATTTTTCCGGATAGCTACTAGGATTCTATCCAGTTGTTTTTCTTGCTCTGAAACACGGTTGATGGGTTGATTCTTAGCCATAATTCAGTTTGTTAATTATTTCTAAAGTATCACGATTGGCTTTTTACGGTAATATCCTTACCTTTTTACTCACACCCTAATTCGCGATTACTACTCAATCATAGCAATTTATAGGCTAACAAACATGCAGGGAGTTACCTATTTAAACTGGAGACTACCTTTAGAATCAGCTCTCGATTTATATCAGGTTTAGCCCTAATGTGGAACCATATTAATCATTGGGATGAATTTAATCTTAATAAGAGAGTTTAAAAGAAATGTGTAGAGAAGGTTATTACGAATATTTTAGAGAAAAGAATAATGCCACAGAGTGGAGTAATATCAAAAACTCTGTGGCATTATATTTACTTTATTGCGTATTCTTACTTCTTATTGTAAGAAGGACTTTCCATCTTCAATTTATATTACTATCTCAATTCCCTTCAGGTTCTTACCCTTCGGCTATAGAAATACCAGCCAGTACCTACCCCAATTAAAACTACCGCAGCAATTATCACCCAAATCCACCACTGTATCCCTTCTTCCGTCACCTCCGGTGCTGCGGGAACTTCTGGAGTCGTTACTGGTTTGACAACAGCTTCTTTCACAACAAAGGAACCCGATAAGCCTTCACATTCTATCTGATACGTGCCAGGCTTGTCCCTCGAAATTGTGAAGCTGACTTCCTTACTCTCGCCAGGATTCAGTGATATAGACTTAGAGCTCTCTTTTACACCAGCCACTTTAAGAATAACATCATGCGTACCAGCTTCGCCACCGGTATTAGTGACGCTAATGCTAATCGTAAGTGTCTCTCCGGGGTTTACTTCAGCCGATGAAACAATCATAGATTTCGGTGAAAAAACTGCTGGCGTCGGTTTAGGAGGAAGCGGAGTCGGCACAGGAGTAGGCACAGGAGTAGGCGCAGGTGGAACAACTATTGTTATCCCTTTGCCGATAATGGCATAGGTAGTGAAATGGCTTATATGTGCTGTGATGGTATTATTGTCTTCGTTCACGTCACCAGCTACCTGTACCCATTCTCCAGAAGCTTCATCACAGAAAGCAAGAATCAGCTCTTCTTCAAGGACTCCTTCACTTAACTCATCAGGATCATATGTGAATACTATTTCTATAGGTTGGGAAAATGTTGCCCCATCAGGTTTGAAACTATACGCCAATCCAATAATATGCTCATCCTCCGGTACCGGACAAGGCGGGGAAGGGTCTACATCCACGGTAAGACTGGAGAGCGGATGCCCTAACTTATCCCGTGCTATGGTATTAACCGGTATGGTGATTTTCAGCTTGCCATCAGGTGAGGTAACAACTATAGTTTCAAGGACCCTTCCGATGGAGCTTATCGTAAATGTGCCTTTACTACCAAAAAGATTGGTTGTGAGCGTATTACCACCGCCACCACCCCCTCCGCCACCTCCACCAGCTCCAACTCCACCCGTGGTTACCGCTAAGTCGAGTTTTGTTTTATCGCCGTTATGCCAGGCGGTTGTCTGGCCGGTGGAGACATCGTTCACGTAGAAAGTAAGTATTGTACCCTCAGCGAGAGTACTGCCTACGGGGTTACCGTCCTCATCATAGATAATACTGCCTTGAACGATGAGTTTAGCTCCTGTTTTTCCAGTAATGCCATATTGCCCCGCTACTGTGGTAACTAGCGGGTTGTAGGCAGTTGGTTTTACTCCCGTACCCTTGGCTTCCACTTTGGTTCCTGCCGGTGCCGGATTACCATTTATCGTTAAGTTACCGTAAAAGGCATGAGGCAGCACAGGAGCAGTGATATCAGCCGCTACCAAGCCGGGTGATACACAGAGTAACAGCCCGGCAATCAGGGCTATCACAGTAGCTCTAAAGACTCTTATTTTTTTCATGGTAATCCTCCTTCACCGTGCAATCCGGGGGGGGAAGTCCATGAGAACGCCCCCCGGTTATTGCACAGACAATTATGGTGTTAGTGGTGTATTACTTGAGCCGAAATACGTATCGGCATTCGCCATTACCAGCCAGTAAGCCCTTCCGCAACTCATCGTCGGCGAGGCACCAACATCTCTGGTATATGCCCAATCGTCAGGGTTAACATTCGGGCTTACTACCATCTCATAACCACTATATCCATTTTCAGCCTCATAAAGAGTAAACAGAACAGTGGTTAAAAGCTCATCCTCCAGTGATTCCGGAGCTATACCGATGAGGTGTAAACCCGCGATTAAGTTCCTGATGGGCAGTGGTGTCGCGTCTGAATTTGGGATAATGTGCGCCACGCCTGCCTCGGTTGTCTTCACGTAGAATCCGTACAGGGGCTCAATGTAGTCACTCCCATAGACCGGCACCCAGGCCTTGGTAGCGGCGTCATAACCGTAGATCATTTCGATTTCAAGGTCATTTGCCGCGATGAATTCGTCCCAGGTATCGGTACAGTCATGGAGAGAGATAGGAGTAGAGAAGGTATTCCATCCCGCATTAAACGGAATTTCAAAATCCTCCAGTTCCTCTGCTAGCTCGAAGTTAGCCATGATGGAGTAGTTGCCATTCATGGTGATATGGGTATTC
>CAYOHA010000266.1:0-4143 GCA_964403625.1 uncultured Dehalococcoidales bacterium
AGATATTATTACCCTGCACTACCTGTTTCCCAAGATTGCATATGGTAGTCCGTTTATCAGCAAGATAAATTCTCTATCAAAAAGACCACAGCTCATCGCTGATGCCGGTGGTATGTATTTGATGAAAACTATCAAGCAGTCCTATCTTTGCGATGTTTTCACTCCCGATGAGGGAGAGCTTCTCTTCCTCGCCGATGAATTTGCCGCCCACCCTCTATATGTTAGAAGCGAGTTATTTAAAAAGGTGACTGACATAGATTCTCTTGTTTCAGCAGCCTATCAGCACAAAAATGCTGCAAAGACGCTGGTGATCAAGGGGGCAATTGATTATATCTACAAAGACGGGGTTAAGGTAAAGGAGTGCCGTGGGCCGAATGTCCCGGCGATGGAAGCTATAGGAGGCACCGGCGATACTATCACCGGTATGTTATCTGGCTTCAGGTACCAAAAAGATGAGGATTCTGACTATAGGGCTCTCATTGTAAACCGTCTTATCGGGAAACGGATTAACTGCAATCCGGCTACCCAGATTAACGAATTCATCAAGGCTATTCCGACCGTTCTGGAAGAATATGAAAAAAGTCCTGGCTAGACACTGGTCGTATTTGTTAACCGGTCCAATACTGGCAGTTCTGCTTATATTGTTCTGGTATTTCAACCAGAGTTATCTGGCACCGGGTAAAGGCACGGTGGCACTATTTCTGGAGAATCCACTGCCCACCTTCGCCCTGATAATTTTTGGCGCCTATATCGGAGCTATTCTCTCTGGTGAGTTCAGTGTGAAAATACCGATGACCTTTGAACCGTTGGTTTTTTCGTTTATAGGTGGATGCGTTGCCGGAATAGGTTCCGTGATTGCCGAGATGTCAGTCCATTCTGTCGTCTTGTTTAATTTAGCTGGAGTGTTCACTTTGCCGGCTTTCATGGTCACTAAGGGCTGGATTTACGGGCTATTTATGGTATTGGGTGGACTGGCGGGGTCAAAATTACTGGTCTTACTTATACCAAAAACAGCCCGTTTAAAAAGAGAAATCATCGTACCAGAAATATTAAGGTCAAGAAAAAATCACTGGATTGTCTTTTATCCGATGGTGGCTTTTTTTGCTATCTCTATACTGGTGGTAATGCTGTTAGCTCGGTTGACCTTCTCTGAGAGAGCCGGACTTGTCCTGGCGATGGTTCTTCTCGTTCTATTTGGGCTGGTTACCGAGCGTGGTACTGTCTGCATGTCCAGTATGTTGAAAGAGTGGTTCATCTCACACTCTGCCTATGTCTGGAGAAGTGTACTTTTTACTATTATGTGCCTGGCTCTTCTTTATCAGGTTGGACGGCTACTATCTCTGTATGAGCCAATGGAGTTAGAAAGCTATGTTACAAATCCAGTCCTTCTGGTAGCTGGTTCCTTTCTTATGGGTTTTGGCTTTATCTTTGCCGACGGATGTTTCATTGGCAGTCTGTGGAAAGCCGGGCAGGGGAACGTGATAAATGTCATCGGCATTATTGGTCTGCTGATAGGAATCGGGGTATCCCAGTTCGGCAAGTCTATGTTGGGGAATCCTACAACTGTTTCTGACGGTCATATTCCCAATGATTTAAGTTCAGTGGTGAGTCCTCTCATATTTCTTATTGTATTATGGCTGGTTGGAATATTGTTACTGTTAGTTTTCCGACAAAAAAGATATCGGTACTGAGATATCTCCTGTCGAAGTTGCGATTATATCTATATGTACTCCGGGAAATGAGGCAAATATTCAATATAAAGTCCTATTTTCTAAAGGTCAGTTCCGCGTAATAAAAAATATATGTTTTAACTATATACTCCGTATTCCTTGGTGAAGTCGATCATCGCCTTAAGGTTTTCCGGCTTGACTTCGTCGGTAGAGCTACGCGGTGCAAGAATATAGCCGCCATCTTTGCCGACAACATCGATAAGCTTCTTGCAATAGGCGATTACATCTTCCTTGGTACCTGCCTGTAGAAGAGAGACTGGAACATTCCCTGAGATACAACAGTGACCTTTTAGGATTTCTTTAGCCCGGAAAATGTCCGACGCGTCGAAACCGGCTGTAAATTTCCCTTTTGGGAACTCGAGCAGGTATTCTATACGTGAATCAAAGTGTCCTTCCAAGAATATGTTGGGCATAGCACCGCGTTCACACAGAGTGACAACCAGCTTTTTGAAGGTCGGCCAGTAGAATGTATCGAACTGCTCCTTGGAAAGAAAATCATCGGAACCACGGGTATTGGTCATGAAAATCCTGATGTCACCATTTTCATCCGGTACCAGTGGCGTCTTTTCGAGCGTCTCTTTCAGGATAAATTTGCATAGTTCGATTAGTTTGTCAGGCTGACGGAACATATCGAATATAGTACCATTCATTCCCCGTAACGAATGTGAGACGATATCGAAAGGGGGCAGCGCGCCAACCATCGGAGTAGAGTAATAGCCATATTTCTGAAGTAGCCTTTGTAATTTAGCCTGCTTTGCCTGTACCTTTCTCATTTCCCGACCGGATTTCTTGAGTAAGGAGATAGACTCCGCCACTTCCGGGTCGGAGAGGATCAGAGCCAGGGATTGTGCGGCTCCTGGTCCATGCAGCAACTGATAGAGCGGTGGTATTTTGTCTAAACCCTTTAACTTGTCGCTAATACGCGGCAAGTGAAGTCGCAACATATACTCGTTCGAGTCCTGCATGTATAGGTCAAATTCATCTGCCTTCAAGCCGTCGATCTCAATCGACTGGTGTCCATGGAAAGGGTCCACGCCATATCCCGGCCACTTCATAGTCTTAAGCTCAAGCATTTCCAGGGCTTTGCCTGATTGGTAATTTGTACCCCCGAATGTGTCAGGCCGGAACTCTTGCAGAGTCTTCTCATAGGCATTATACCAGGCATCGAAATCATTATAGGCAGCAGAAAAAGGTATCCCCGAATATCTAGCCGGAAAATAACCTATGGGGCAACTGACCGGTACCCTGTCCGGAACTTTTAGAGTCATAGCAGCATGAAGCCTATTATATCTTTCTTTACGGAGCTGCTTGGCCGGTTTTCCGATATCTGGATCTTTAAACATGATCTTATAACCTCCGTAAGTCTTTTACAATTTAGATTTAATATAACATCAGGATTTGTGGAGATACAACTTATCGGAGTTAGGACATGATTAATCAATAAATGTGATTACTCGCAAAATTGATAATTATTACTTAATGAAATAGAATCTTGTTGCTTGATAAGATACTGATACAATCGTATATATGTGTTTGTAATCAGGAGGTTACGTAATGACTAATAAGTCAGCTTCGTTAAAAAACGAGAAAATAACCGTTGTAAATCCTCGAGGGACTCCTCCGCCGATTACTCTGATACCTATAGCACCACCCCCTCCTTTTTATGAGATAATAACTGGTATCGTTCTAGAGGGGCAGGTCACTCTACATCTGGGTTTGCTCTGAGAGAAAGAGTGAGTTCTTTTTCAGGCGCATATCCTTCTAACCAGCTTATCTGGACACGCTCGAGCAGAAGCAGGCTTCTAAAGGGAAGTCTCGTCGTATCAATCCAGTTGACTGACATTGTTACTCTCCAATCCTATTTGACTAATTGTATCGACATACTAGCACAGGTGGTCCTTTCTGTCATCACCAGCAGGAGGAATACGAGCTCTTATAGCAACTATAAAGGCTAAGTTATTGTTGGTGAGATTGTGCTTATCGCTATAATGTGTAATGAAGTAACTATGTACCTTTTGCAGCATTTGCTTCATGAATACTGTCCCTCTCTTTCGTCGGTAGAGTCATAGATAGGCTGGCTCTTTGATGAAGTAGTGCTCCCTACCGTATAATCGGGATAACCAAGTCAAACTGTTTCAGCTTAAAAGCTGGTCAGATATCATTTTAATGAACTATAGTTAAACGAGGTGATAAGAGTCTTGGCTGATGCTATTTTAAGGGGAGTTAAATTTTTCGAAAGACAAGACCGTGATTGGAAAATTTCAGCAATACGGACGAACGTAACCATGTTCCTGTACAGGCTTGTGCTACCTTATCTGGCTATTTACACTATGGCACTGGGAGCCACTGGTACCCAGTTAGGTATCGTCAATAGCATCGGGATGGGGGTTGCAGCCATTTCAGGATTTCTGGG
>CAYOHA010000267.1:0-4142 GCA_964403625.1 uncultured Dehalococcoidales bacterium
TTGTAACATTAGGTAAGTAATAAATAGATTTTAGAGTATTGCCCAGTAAATGGTTATTTGTTTTTTTAATCAATATGATTGAAAAAATCCATATGCTACAAACGGGACTTACGAAATTTAAATCCCGTTTCAGCAGTATCAATCTACTCTACCAAATAGCCTATGCCAGCGATATAGCCTGGGCTGGACACCACCACTCTTCAGAAACACAGACTCCGCAGTCAGTGCATTTCTCCTGGTCGATTCTCGTTGTATAAAGTACCAGTCCATCGGATTCTGAAACCTGATCATCCACAATTATTGCTCCTTCGGGACATCCGTTGACACAAATGCCGCATTTAAGGCACTTTTTTCTGTTTATTTTATAAGCCATGCTGACCTCCTTAAAAAAATAGAGCTAGACGATATAACCATACTAATCGTAGCCTTCGTCCTTCCACCTGTTAGCCCAGTCTGTTTTCTCCCTTTCGTCTTTGGGCAGCAACTGTCTAAACGATTTCTCGGTATGGACTGGACCTTGGTTCACCTCGATAAATATCCACGCTCTTTTTGTATTAACAGGTCTCCAGGGTGCATGAATGAAATTCGGCGGAATCCATATCACGCAGGTCTCCGTAATTACATGTTTCTCCATTTCTGGTCCCAGGTAGATTATTGCCTCTCCGCCGAGCTCTCGAGGATTATTCGGGTCTGTGCCGATATGGAACAGGAGTTCGGCATCTCTATGGATGTGCGGCGGATGACCTGCATATGGTCTGTCTTCGAAGAGTGTCTCTTTACCTGGCATTATCCAGTGCACCATATAAAACTGACATCCCTTATAGGTGTTGTTGTCCATCCGCGCCAGCATCGGACCTAGAGGATGCTGGAATTCCGAGTCGTATTTATAAATATACTTTCCATATTTTGTTTCGGCCATTTTCTTTTATCTCCTTTCTCCCCTTTTTTATTGTGTCCTAATTAAATCAAAATTTTACTGTCAACACAATAATATTTTTCAGGTGTGGATACTGGAAAAGGTGTTGATTGGTTAATGGTGGAGGGAATATAATCAGGTGCTATCCCAAAATGCCCTATAATATCAAATTACTAACTATTGAAATTGTTTTAGCAGCAACTGGAAAAGAATTATAAAACTATTAAGGGCAGGATAGTGTCATGAGCTGGCGAAACAAGACTGCCTCAGATGAGTAGTTGAACGGTAAAAAATGTATGTTGAATGCCGAGTAAGATTATGGAGGAGGAATATCAATATTGATTACTTTAAGTGGTGTTGAAGAGATTAGAGGTTATTGTGGCAACTGTGAAGCCGGGTGTCCGACTATATCTTACGTTAAAGATGGAGTATTTGTTGAGGTAAAACCGGATTTGGAGCACCATTGGGGGATTGACCTTTGTCCCAAGGGACTTGCCGGTCCTGAACTGGTACACAGTAAATATCGGCTGCAATACCCAATGCGCAGGACAAATTCTAAAGGAAGCCCTGATCCTGGATGGGAACGGATAAGCTGGGATGAAGCTCTGGATACTATTGCTACAAAATTAAACGAGATAAAAGGTAAATATGGCCCAGAAGCGGTTGCTTTCACCCGTGCTGGACCTGGTGGTTCTCCGATGGGGGAAATGTGGCCATGGATAATGAGGTTATCTAAAGCTTTTGGCAGCCCTAATAATATAGGCACAATCAATATTTGCACGTGGCATACCATGTTTTGTTCAGGATATACATACGCGGATACGGGAGCACCGGGCTCCGCAGGAAGCGCAGAATACGAACGCTCTAAATGTATCTTGATATGGGGCAATAATGTTCATTCTACTTGCCAGCATATGGTTCCTCGGATAAAGAAGGGCCTGGAACAGGGCGCCAGGCTAATCGTTATTGACCCCAGGAACGTAGAGATAGCACAGATGGCAGACCTATGGCTCCAGATACTTCCAGGTACGGACGGAGCTTTAGCTTTGGGCATGATAAATATAATGATAGAGGAAAATTTATTCGACTATGATTTTGTCAGGGATTGGACTACCGCACCGTTCCTGGTTAAAAACGAAAATGGTGAATTCCTCAGGGCTAATGAACTGGCAGGCGATGGTGACCCCACAGGTTATGTGATGATAAATGCGGCAAACGGAGAACCGATGGTTTATGTACCTGGTACAGAAGCAGTTGATAAGCCAGCAATATATGGTACATATAATGTAAAAACCTACAATGGTAAGGGAATAGAATGTAAAACAGTCTTTGAACTCCTGCGTGCGGCAGTGTCCAATTACACGCTCAAGTCGGTAGAGGCTATTACCAGAATACCCGAGGCAAAAATCAGGGAAGCAGCGAGAATGCTTGCAACAATAAAACCGGCGTGCTGGTATGGATGGAATGGCATTGAACAATCAAGTAATTCCAGCCAGACAAATCGGGCTATATGCATCCTGTACGCTCTAACCGGCAACTATGATAAGCCAGGCGGCAATATCCTTGCCCGTACCGGACTTCATACACGTACTATAGATGGGCACTGGTTTCTAAGTCCGGAAGCAAGCGAAAAAGCCCTTGGGCTTGATAAATTTCCTTTAGGACCGGGAGGGTGGCGGATGTCTTCAACTCCTCAGGGTTACGAGGTTTATGAAGCTATCCTGAATGATAGACCTTATCCCGTCAAAGCACTAATTGGCTTTGGCGGTAATCTAGCCACTTCAAACGTTCCTGTCTTAAGTGGAAAGGAAGCTCTTTTAAATCTGGACTTCCATGTCCAGGCAGAGCTGTTTATGACCAGGACTGCAGAGCTAGCAGATATTGTTTTACCGGCAGCAAGCTTCTGGGAAAGTGACTTTATAAAAGTTTTTCACGATTCTATTGGAGAAAAGGCACTTATTCAAATGAGACCAGCCGTCGTACCGCCACAGCATGAATCCTGGCCTGATATGAAAATTATATTCCAGCTGGCTAAGAGACTCGGAATGGGAGATAAGTTCTGGGACGGGGACTATGAAGCCGGTTTTGACTACCAGTATTCTCCGCTTGGTATTACGGTTGAAAAACTGAGGGACAGTCCTGGTGGTGTTCCATTTGATGTGTCTATGCAGTATCAAAAATACGGTAAAAAAGATGAATCTGGAAAATTTAGAGGCTTTCCTACACCCTCAAAACGGGTAGAGTTATATTCGTCAGTATTTAAGAAGTATGGCTATTATCCGTTACCAACCTGGAGTGAACCTTCCATTTTCGTAAAAACAGGCGTCAAAGATAAATACCCACTTGTTTTTATGAACGTTAAAATAAGAGAGTATTGCCAGTCGCAACATCGGTCATTGCCATCATTGAGACAGAAAGTGCCCCATCCGTTTTTGGAAATTAATCCCCGAAAAGCCTCAGAGCTTGGTATAGAAGATGGTGAACAAGTTATTGTTGAGACACCATATGGCAGCATAACATTGCAGGCTAGATTGACAGAGGGCATCCTTTATGATGTCGTTTGCACACAGAATGGATGGTGGCAGGCATGTCCGGAGTTGAACCTCCCTGGGTACGACCCGTTTTCCCCGGAGGGAGCTAATGTAGCCCTTTTATTCAGTCCTGAGAACAGAGATCCTATTAGCGGTTCTCTGCTTCTGAAAGGTCACCCCTGTAATGTCAGAAAAGCTGGTGGCTAAAATTAGGTTGTAAATCTACCTAGTGTTTAGATGTAGGAGAATATAAATGGTAAAAGTACAAAAAGATAAGGTTTATAAATGTCTCAATCCTGTTGGAATTCATGACCCGGTGGAACTACATCCTCTGGCACCACGCTTAGATAAAATTGATGGTAAAACTATCTATCTTAGTCTTGGTGCTGGAGGTGAGCAGGAAATCCTCATTCCCTTACGGAAAAGACTGTTAACTGAATATCCTAATGTGAACTGGAGGATGCAGCCTTCCAGTGCCGGTGGGGGATTATCGGATGAAGAGTTGAAGAATATTGATGCTGTCATACGAGGTGTGGTCTGGTGACACGGCGCTATATGGGAGCAGTTGCCCCAATTAACAGAGATTGAGAAGAAAGGCGTCCCTCTGGTTATTATCATTTATGAAGACCAGGATGAATGCCTAAATCAGGCAGCCCGTCTAAATGGAGTGCCCAATTTACGACGGGTACACGTTT
>CAYOHA010000268.1:0-4113 GCA_964403625.1 uncultured Dehalococcoidales bacterium
ATTGTGACCAGTGTGTTCCGGTGTGTCCTTTGAACGCAATTAGTGTAACAGATGATACGGTGAGTATTGACCGATCCGTATGTAACAACTGCGGCAAGTGTGCTGAAGTCTGCTACTCAGAAGCTATAAAACTTCTGGGACAATCTATGACCATCGAAGAGCTGGTGGAAGAGGTAAAAAAGGACTCAGCTTTCTTTAAACGCTCCGGCGGGGGTGTTGTCATCTCAGGAGGAGAGCCTTTATTATATCCGGACTTTACAATTAAATTACTCAGGGCGTTAAAAGAAGAGGACATTAATATCGGAATCGACACTTGCGGTTATGCCCCATGGACAACCATTGAGGAAATGCTGCCCTTTATCGATTTCTTCCTCTGGGACATAAAGCATATGAACCCAGAAAAACACAGCGAATTAACGGGTGTTTCTAACGAGTTGATTCTTAGTAACGTTCGTTCTATTTCAGAGAAAAATATCCCTATCTATATCAGGGTACCTGTAATCCCAGGTTACAACGATTCAGAGGAGAGCCTCAGAGCTATCTGTGAGTTTGCTCAGGGTTTATCTTCAGTAGTGGAAGTACACCTCATACCTTTGCACCACCTGGGGAAATCGAGATACGATAGCTTAGATCGCTTATATCCCATAAACGATATTCCCCTGATTCCGGACAACGTCCTGGAGAAATTGAAACAGCTAGTAGAATCGTATGGATTTAAATGTACTATCCAGGGTTAAGACTACATTAATAAATCGTTTTATATTTAATCCGATCATGCAAACGGAGTATATCTCTGCTGCGGGAAATGATGTCTTGTTATCTTTAAGCTATAACCGCTACCGCTTTTATTATGATGGTTGACATTTTCCAGGCGGGATATTTACGGATAAGTTATTTATGACAAAACGCAGGTATCAGTTAAGATCAAGTCTTACACCTGAAATCTGAATCAGAATGAAGAACAGAGAAAGGAGGAAGAAATGCTTGGTGGGTATATAGGTAAAATTTTACTCGTGAACCTTTCCACCAGAGAAATCAATGAGGATAAACCCGAGGAAAGCCTATATCGAGACTTTATCGGCGGGTACGGTATTGGATCGAGGATTCTCTATAACTGCCAGAAAGGAGGGGTAGAGCCGCTAGGATCTGAAAATACTCTAGGCTTTGTTATCGGTTCTCTCACGGGCACTCCAGCTTTATTGAGCTGCCGGTACATCGCAATACCAAAATCTCCTCTCACCGGCGGGTGGGGAGATGCGAACGCTGGAGGATATTTCGGTCCACACCTCAAGTTTTCTGGTTACGATGGTGTATTTGTCACCGGGATAGCCGACGAGCCGGTCTATCTCTAGTGGCTCAGGAATTCTGGCCTTAGATAATTTACTCACCGAACGACCTTGAGGAGTGTATTTGAAGTGATCAGTCATAAGATGCCCATTACAAAGATGGAATAGACAACGAAGATTGTAAAATCCTGGCTTGATAGCTATTAGCTGAAAACAAATTTATAACCGAAATAAACAAAACTTAAGAAAGGAGAAAGTTATCATGAAGTACGTAAATTTTAATAGTCCCGATGAGTACCAAGGCATCAAATACGAACCAGGGAGGATTACTCGAATAATACTTAACAGGCCACGATATTTAAATGCAATCAGCCACCCGATGTATGCTGAAATCGATGATGCCTTCGAACGCTTCACTGCTGATCCAGAGTGTAAAGTAGCTGTCATTTCCGGAGCAGGCTCATGTTTTTCAGCTGGACACGATGCTATGGGACTTACGCCAGAGTCAGCACCTATGTTGGCAGACAGAAGAACTCCTGAGCAGCTAATGAAACAATTCGGGTCTGAAAAACAAGTATGGTTGCAGTATGATGCGGAGCACCGTTATTTTTTGTTCGATTTGCATCTCTATAAACTGCACCGTATTCCAAAGCCTACTATCGCTATGGTGCACGGGTATTGCGTTTATGGGGGGTTTGCCTTGGCTGGGATAATGGACGTTATCTTTGCTTCAGAGGATGCCTTGTTCCTCGGCGTGACTGGCCAGACCGACCCGGGGACATGGGATATGGGTGTACGTAAAGTGACGGAGGTTATGTTAGAGCACCGCTTTATGACCGCTCGTGAATGCTACGAATGGCATATGGTCAACCGCATATTTCCTGATTATGAAACTCTGGAGAGGGAGACTCTGGCTTTTGCAGAACGTGTCGCTGATAATGTTGGAGAGGGAAATCCGAAAATAGGTTTACATCATACAAGAGACGTCCAGGGATACACAAGAGCATTAGAGGAAAACTGGGCAGGTAGTGACTGGAAGAAGGGGGGCCACATTCCGCTGTCTGGATCGTCACAACACGGCATGAGATATGAAGGAAGAGGTATTGCCCGGGCACCTCGAGCTTTAGCCAACCTGAAGGCGAAGCTGGAATCAGAGGGGAAAGAGGTGCCCAAACTGGTACTTGAAGCATTGGAGAGAGCCAATTCTAGGGACGATAAGGAAGTGTGGCAGAAAGCACTTCATCAGGAATGGAGAGATCAAGAACGAGTAAAAAGAGCCGAAGCTGAGGCAAAAGCACACGAAGAAAAATAGAAAGAGAAAAAGTAGCATTAAAGCCTGAAAGAGTATGTATTGACTGGAAAAATAGAACTGCATGAAGAGAGTTTATGTTAAATCAACTCGAGATTTCTGTGGGGTTTATCCGGCAACAACTCAAAGGTAGTTCTGTTTATTAGAAAGAAAAGGAGGGAGTCCAAATGGGGCGAAAAAAGGTAAGTAATGAATTGAGAAATCAACCCGGGAATTCCAGCCTTGGAGCCCTCTCCGGTTTTAAAATTATAGAAATAG
Source organism: uncultured Dehalococcoidales bacterium (assembly GCA_964403625.1). GTDB lineage: Bacteria > Chloroflexota > Dehalococcoidia > Dehalococcoidales > UBA2162 > CAYOHA01. Next base: position 2,854 of record CAYOHA010000268.1, read on the forward strand.
GTAACAATGTAGCAGCGGCGTATTGCTGCAAGCTTTTTGCTGATATGGGCGCAGAGGTGATAAAAGTAGAGAATCCTACCACTGCAGATATTGAGAGACAGGAAGGGTCTATCTGGTGTGATGACAAGGAGGGTAGGGAGACGGGATGCTTATTTGCCTATGTGAACAGCAACAAACTTGGAACCACTTTGAACCTGGAGGTAGAGTCAGGGAAAAGCATTCTGTATGATTTAGTTCGGAACGCTGATGTTATAGTGGAAGGAAACTCCCCACGAAGAGCCAAGGAGATGGGACTGGACTACGAACATCTCAATCAAATCAATAGTATGCTGGTGGTGACATCAATAACACCATTTGGCCAATCCGGCCCGTATCGGGAATACAAGGCCTATGCCCTCAATATTAGCGGAGCAAGTAGTGCTAGCAAGTCAATAGGGGAGCTCAGTAGAGAGCCTTTGTCCGTTCCGCTGTATCAGCCCCATTTTCAGAGTGGGCTTATGGCAGCTACAACAACGTGTGGGGCTATACTTGCTCGCGAATCCATTGGTCGCGGGCAACATATTGATATCGGTGAGACTGAAGTCTGGCTTACCCATCTTGCCGGGTATGGATTGCATGGTTATATTTTCTACGAAATGAAAGTGGTAAGAAAAGGCCGTACGATGGCAGGACTCTTTCCCAACGGGATTCTTGAATGTAAAGATGGTGAGGTTTCATTTAGCACCAACACGGGGCGACAATGGAAACACTTTCTGGAGATCGTGGGCGATGGTGAGATACCAGGCTGGTATTCTTCGAACCCTGCATATACTAGCACAAACTTCCAGGAGCTTCATAGAAAGTACGGAGATGAGCTCAGAACTCGTTTAGAGCCATTGCTGATGCGAAAAACAAGGGATGAACTCATGGAGCTTGGTCAGGAGAAACATGTCGCTCTTGCCCCCCTTCGAACTATTAGTGAAGTAACAGAAGACCCGCATCTTAATGCAAGGGATTATTTTACAGAGGTGGATGATCCCAAGCTGGGTAGAGTTAAAGTTCCTGGACAGCCTTTCAGGTTCTCTAAAACTCCCATCTCTATAAGGCATCCAGCTCCCACGCCAGGCCAACATAATGAGGAGATCTACCGTGGTCGTCTGGGCTACTCAAAGGAATATATAAGTCAGCTCAGGCGAGAAAGGGTAATATAGGGTCTAGCGGTAAAGGAGGCAGTAATAACATGGAAAAGATGAAGTATCCGCTTAGTGGCTATCGGGTAGT
>CAYOHA010000269.1:0-4111 GCA_964403625.1 uncultured Dehalococcoidales bacterium
GGATGGCGGAGAAGGGATTGGGGAGACTAGCCAGCACTCCCTGTCCATTATGATAGATGAGGGACGACTTGCCGTGCATTATATTCTTCGCCTGCCCGATGGTGCCGCCATAGCTGTAGCCGATACATTGATGTCCCAGACAGACACCCAGTATCGGCAGGATAGGGCCAAAATGCTTGATGACTTCGTTGGAGATACCGGCATGTAGCGGCGTTGATGGGCCAGGGGAGATAACAAGCCGTTCAGGTTTCATCTTTTCAATCTCCTCAAGCGTGGTCTTATCATTACGCACCACCACTACCTCCTCCCCCAGTTCACTCAGGTATTGGAAGAGGTTGTAAGTAAAGCTATCGTAATTATCAATCAGTAGTAACATGACTTCCCCCAAGTATAGAGTCTGAGCTTTCAGCCTGGCTGATAGCATTAAGTAGTGCCCTAGCTTTATTCATAGTCTCTTCATACTCGTGTTCGGGAACACTATCATAAACAATGCCACCTCCCGCCTGGGTATAGGCAATGCCTTCTTTCACCACCATAGTTCTTATGGCTATAGCCATATCCATATTTCCGGAGAAGGAAAAGTAGCCGACGGCTCCAGCATAGGGTCCTCTTTTCTCAGGCTCAACCTTAGCGATTATCTCCATAGCCCGGATTTTGGGCGCCCCAGAGACAGTGCCGGCCGGAAAGCAAGCTCTCAGGGCAGCATAGGCATCCATATCACGCCGCAGTCTGCCCTGTACATTGGTAACCAGGTGCATAACATGGGAGTAACGCTCGACCTCCATCAGTTCACTGACCTCAACCGTGCCTGGCTCACTAACCCGCCCGATATCGTTGCGTCCCAGGTCGACCAGCATAATGTGTTCCGCCCTCTCCTTTTCATCGTTACGGAGTTCCTGCTCTAGCCTAGCGTCTTCAGCTGGGCTTTTCCCTCTGGGTCTGGTGCCCGCCAGGGGACGGGTGGTTACTATACCACCTTCAACTCTTACCAGAATTTCAGGTGAAGCTCCGATGATGTAAAAGTCTTTAAAGTCAAGGTAGAACATATAGGGAGAGGGATTGATAGTACGTAGTGCTCTGTAGATGTCAAAGGGAGAGGCCTTAGTAGGCTGAGACCAGCGTTGTGATGGCACCACCTGAATAACTTCCCCGGCCGTGATATACCGCTTTATCTTATCAACGGTAGCTTTATACTCCTCTCTGGTGAAATTTGAGGAAGGTTTAGACTTACTTACCATAGGAGTAGTCGCATTCATCTGCTGGCTGGGCTTGAGTGGTTGGTTTAGTCTCTCTACCAGGTCCTCAATCTTATCTACTGCTTTTTGGTAAGCTTCTTCTACATCTCCGTCAAGATGGACATGACTTAAAACTTTAATTTTATGTGTGACATGGTCAAAGATAAGCACGGTATCCACAAACATGAATTGTGATTCGGGTAAGCCTAACGGGTCACGGTCTGGAGATGGCAGCTTCTCGAAGCGAGTCACAGTTTCATAACTAAGATAGCCCACAGCACCGCCGCAAAACTTGGGTAGCTTACCAACTGGCACTATCTTACACCTGCTCAGTTCCTCAGCAATGAGAGGCAGAGGGTCAGTCTTGTCCTCTCCCCTAATGTTCAGTACTCGATAAGGTTCAGTGCCAATGAAACTATAACGAGCCAGCCATTCACCACCTTCAACACTTTCCAGAAGGAAAGAATAGCCGCCACGATTGACCTTGAGAAAAGCAGACACCGGCGTCTCTAGGTCAGCAACGATTTCACGGTAAATAGGCACTACATTACCATTCTTACTGTATCTCTTAACTTCATTTAATGTTGGATAATACATATTTCCCTCAATCCCGCAAACAAAAATTTTCTTAATAACCTGTCCCCATAACCCCTTTCCCTGATAAGGGGGCAAAGTTGATATAGAAACCTAAATAAAAACCCCTCGCCATAGGGGCGAGGGGCTCTCCATCACGGTGCCACCCTACTTGATTGCATAAAGGTTAAGCAACCATCTCTCGCAGATACAGCTTAATCATTTTTTAGCTATATCCTGGGCTTTGCTAACGGTGCCCTTTCCGTCAATGCCTACTCAGGATAAATCCCTTTCGGTTGTAGCTCCTGAGTCCATTCAACCTCTACGCCAGTACCGGCTCACACCTAACCCAGCTCTCTTAACCTCGCTGGAGGTATACTAGTCTCATTCCTAGCCTTTACATATTCTCTTTTGAGAGAAGTATAAACCGAGACTAGACTTTTTGTCAAGCACAATCTATTAATCCAGCATTCATCACTTTTCAAAGCGTTTTTCAGCTGGCATTGCCACAACATCGTAGATTTTTAACGACCTGCCCCCGATTATGATCCCACTTGTTAGATCGCTGCTACAGTTTATGTATTATTTTAGGTCGGTGGATATTCATGAGCCTTCAAGGTGGTATTAATGTGAGGGGATCTCTATTTCAAGATAAAAAAGGATAGGCCTGTCTTTTCAGGCCGAAGTTAGAGTGTCTTGACTTGATAGATGTTATAAGAAGGTTAGTGTCCTAGTTGATATTTATATAAAGTGTTCTCAAGGAAGATACAACTAAAACAACCAGGAATGCACAAAATTATTTACGATATATTCCATATTCTTTAACGGCTTCAAGCATAGCTCGTAAATTCTCCAGCTTCGGATTTTCTACCGAGCTACCTGCTGACAAGACATATCCTCCGCCTTTACCGCAGACTTCAATAAGTTTCCGGCAGTACTCTTTAACGTCTTTAGGCGTACCCGTAGCTATCAGTGAGGAGGGAACATTGCCTTGAATGCAACACTCATCACCCAGTATTTTTTTTGCTCTGGCCATATTCGTCTGGTCAAAATACCAGCTTACCGTGCCTTTAGGGAAAACGTTCACTGTCTCCAATCGGGAATCAAAAGTCCCCTCGGCAAACAGGCTCTGGATAAGACCTTCTTGAATAAAAGCATCCATAACTTTTTTCAGAGATGGCCAGTAAAAGGTCTCAAACTGCTTTTGTGACATCCAGCCATCCGCACCTTTATGTAACGGGTAGGTTACCATTACGGTTCTATCGATGTTTGGAGAATTTAAAACTGAGGCGATAATTATGTCAGCTAAGGCATCCAGAGTTTCCAGCAGCTTATCAGGATAGCGGAACATATCTTTCATAATGCCCTGAGTCCCTCGGAGAGTATCGCCGAGGGTATCGAACGGAGCTCTGCGTAATACACCCATCATTCCTGGAAATCCATGAGCTACCCTCATTGAATTGAATTCTGCTAAAGCTTTCATCATTTTCTGATATTCTTTGCCGGCATCGAGCATTTTCTGAAGTGTATCCTGTACCTGAGAGTTGCCTAAAATCATTAACCACTGGATACTATCAATCTCTATCATATTGGTTAAAGGTTGTAATAATCTGAAAGGTTCAAAAGCTCCAAAGATGCGGGGCAAGTATGTCCTAAGCCAGAAATCGGAAGGATCGCGAATCAGGGCGTTGTACTCATCCATTTTCATATATTCGCCCTCGACAAACTGATAACCAGGTGCATCTTTCGGAATTCCATGTCCCGGCCAGAGATAGAGTTTATAGTCGAGAATATCCATTATCCTTCCCGGTGTAATTCCGGGGCTGGCAAAATATTCCAGCTCATCAGAATATTGTTCGTTAAATTTCTTACAAGCCTGGACTGCCTTATCATAATCGTACATAGCGGTGTGCGTGTTAATCCCATAATAAATTAGTGGTAGATTGCCTACAGGCAAATTAACCGGTAGCCTATCAGGCTCGCTCACATTATAGACATCCACCAGTCTCTTAACTCTTATCTTATAGGCTTTTTCTGCTTCTGTACTGACAAAACTAATACCTTCCGTATTAAGAAGGGTATTAAGTCTATATTGCCGTTTCTGCTCTGGAGTTAGTTGCGCCCAATTATCAGGCAGATTACTGGACTGTTGATTAAAAATTCTGTTTATCATCGTTATTTCTCTCTTAATTTTTTAAGAATCAATGATATCATTAAAAGGTGAATCTTTCAATAAATTTACTTGTCCGACGTCCTATCAATAAGTTCAGCTGGATATATAGCTATGTGTTGCTATAGAATAA
>CAYOHA010000270.1:0-4107 GCA_964403625.1 uncultured Dehalococcoidales bacterium
AAAAGTGGACATGCGTACTCCCGGAGACCTTAGCCGTTATTTCCGTGACCGGGTAATTAACGACGCCAAATAGGTGTATGTTAATGACAAGCAAGGAACATTAAAACGTCTCCTCCCCAGATTGCTTCGGCTTGATAAACCGAGCCTCGCAATGACCTAGAGTGCCCTTTCTATATATGACTCTCGGATTGCGATTAACTACTTACCCTTGCTATTCTTCGCAAATATTTGAATGTAAAGGACGAGAATTGTTAGGAATGGGAAAAAATGAAAGAGAGGCATTACCGCGGGACGGAACCCTTTGGTTGGCCTCTCATCGTGATTCTGTGTTAAGGATAGCATTTATCGTCAAATTTGTCAAGATTGGTCGGCTTTTAAAAGCCTTCTGCGAAACGCGTAATTTTTTTAGTTCTTGAACCTAATCCCCGCCCTGAGATTCCGTCCTTCCCTTTGGGAAGGAGTCCAGAATGACATTTTCGCTGTTGTTTTTGACAGATGGATAGGTAGTTAACACTCTCCCCATTATTCATCTCTCCTCTACATAGTGTATAATTCGTAATGTGATTCCTGACAGCTATTGGGGCAACACACGAACTGGTCCGGTTGAAGAGGAGATTGACCTTCACGGTTTGACTGTGGATGAAGCTATTCCGAAACTGGATGATTTCATATACAAAGCATTTAAAGCCGGTCATCTCAGGGTGTGGGTTGTTCACGGGAAAGGTTCTGGGATACTGCGTCAGGAAGTAAGACGCTTCCTATCCAAGCATTCCCTGGTAAGAACGTAAAGACCAGCCAACCCTTGGCGTGGAGGCTCCGGCGCTACCCAGGTTGAGCTTCAGTAGTTGACGACAAAATAAACATCTGGAGATAAATATGTTTAAGAGATGGCAAATCATTTTACTTGTGACTCTTTTATCAATCACAATTTTATATACGGCTGCTTGCTCAGGGGAGGCAATAACCAAGAGTGGCGACACGGTAAAAGTCGATTACACAGGCACACTATCGGACGGTACTGTCTTTGATACATCTATAGGTAAACAACCGTTGGAGTTCACTCTGGGAGCAAATCAGGTTATTGAAGGCTTCGAGAACGCGGTAACCGGTATGAAAGTGGGTGAGTCCAAAACGGTGACTATCCCTGCCGACGAAGCCTACGGTCAGCACCGTGACGACCTGGTATTTACAGTTAATCGTAGTGAGTTACCGGAGAGCTTAGAACCACAGGTGGGACAACAACTGACAGCTACCAATACTGATGGTTCTACTACTATCGTTATTATCATCGAAGTCGGTGAAGATACAGTAACAATAGATGCCAATCACACTTTAGTCGGGAAAGACTTAACGTTTGAAATAACACTCGTTGAAATTAAACCAAATTAAATTCGTACATAATGAAATCAGTAGAGTTACCCCGGCGGTAGCCATAACTGGATTCGAGCCAACTACTCCAGCTTAATCTTGCTATTCTCCACCCCCCACCACCTCAGCCCATGTGTCCAGAAATTGGTTTAGTATTCTAGCAGTAGCTCCCCAGATCACCTCACCTTGATAGCGGTAATAATAAGTAGTGATTGGCTCATCGTTTAACATATCAGTCCCCTGACTCAAGCAGCTCTTATCTAAAAGCGCTGAGATTGGTACCTCAATTATCTTCTCAACCTCTGTCGGGTCTATCTTGAGTTGATATGGCCACGGGATAACAGCTACAAAAGGAGTAATTACATAATTTGTACCCAGAGTGTACATATCATCCAACTCACCCAGCACTTCAACCAAGTCAGCCGCCAGTCCTATTTCCTCAGTGCACTCTCTCAGAGCAGTATTAGTCAGGCTTCCATCCTGCTCCTCGTAAGCCCCTCCAGGAAAGGATATCTGACCTTTATGGTCTCTCACCTTTTCTGTTCTTTTTGTAAACAGAATGTAATATTCCCGTTTTTTTAGAAAAACAGGTATTAGAACTGCCGATGACACCCGGCTAGCGTCAACAATATGTTTTTTTTGCCTTTGAGTAAGAGCCTTTTTCAGTCTTTGTATTATCACTTTTTCCATAGTAGCATTATTCGGACAGTCAACACAAACCACTCGATGATACCGTAAATCTGAAACTTGCTTTTTACTATATCTTAGTTTTTGTGTTATTCAGCACCTGAAGACAGTCATTACGAGCAAAGCGAAGTAATCTGGTGGGGTGGATATAAAACAGGATTACTTGATAGCAGATGTCATGTCTGCGACTCAATTTTATAAGCTGAAATACCCCCTCCCCAGATTGTCACGTCGTCCCGATGGAATCGGGACTCCTCACAATGACGAATGGTTTTATAATACCAACCATAATTGATTAGAATCGAAACTTGATTTGATTAGATGTTGATGATATATACTGTTAGATTGGATTAACTATAAAGCATTTATCGACAAGGAGACATTAGATGGCAGGTGTACTTGAAGGTTTGAAAGTAGTTGCTATGGAGCATATGGAGGCGATTCCTGTTGCCAGCCTTTGGATGGCAGATTGGGGAGCTGAAGTATTCAAGATTGAACCTCTTACCGGCGATATGTTCCGTGGATTGAAGGGTGCCCATGGTATGACAACAGAGATAGAACTCGGCGGTTTCAATGTAAACTGGACATTCCAGCTTTTTAACAGGAACAAGAAAAGTCTGGCAATAAACTTGAAAACTGAGCAAGGTTCAGAAGTCCTCAATAGACTTGTTAAAGAAGCTGAAGTTTTTATGTCCAACTATGAACTAGATGTACTCAAGAAGCTAAAAGCAGACTATGCGACTCTCAGCAAGGTTAATCCCAGCCTTGTGTATGCCACCATCAGCGGTTACGGATCAGTGGGACCGGATAAAAGCCAACGTGGTTTTGACCATGCCGCCGGCTGGGCTCGCACCGGTATGCAATATATGATAGGAGAACCAGGTAGCCCTCCGCCCCGACTACGCGGAGGGATGATAGATAGAGGAATAGCCGCCCCTCACGTTCTTGCTGGTATTCTGGCCGCTCTTCTGTATAAAGAAAGGACAGGTAAGGGGCAGGAGCTCGAGGTCTCCCTCTTTCACTCAGGTATCTGGACACTTGCCCTAGATATCGAAGCCTCTTTAGTGGGTATAACAGCGATTAAAGACGACCGTAAGAAAGCGAAAAATCCCTTATACAATGTCTACCGCACCAGAGACGGCCGATGGCTTCAGATGTCAATGTTACAGTCCGACCTTTTCTGGTCTGATTTCTGTCAGGTTATCGAAAGACCAGAAATGGAGAATAACCCCAAGTTTAAAGATATGCAGGCACGGGAAGAACACTGTGAAGAACTTATTAGTATCATTGATGAAATTTTTGCTTCAAGGAACCTGAAGGAATGGGACACACTTTTTAGAAAATATAATTTAATCTTCGCACCAGTTCAAACCCCCACCGAAGTTACCGCCGACCCTCAAGCCCTGGCTAACAACCTCTTTGTTGACCTGCCCCACCCACTTGGGAAATTTAAGGTAATAACGACACCGGTTAACTTCCACCAGAATCCGGCTGAAGTGATAACCTCTGCTCCTGAAATAGGGCAGGACACTGAACTAACCCTCTTGGACCTTGGCTATAGCTGGGAAGATATCGCCAAGTTAAAAGACCAGAGAGTAATTTTGTAAAACATCAAACCGTGTTAGGAAGAGTTCCTTACTTTTTAAACTACAGGACTATTGTAGTTATTCACCATGGTTGATGTCTCAATTTGTTTAGGCACCTTCCTGGTAACTCCAGATTCCTCTGGCAAGGTTAACAATCAGCTTTATGATTCTAACCATTATCCCGATCCCCATTACTACCGAAACAAGAATTAGAAGTACAATCACCCCTACATGTACTCCACCAGCAATCATAGAGCTTGGTATTACGTAAAAGTCAAAAGGAAAGATAGTAAGAAGAGTAATAACCGTAACAAGTCCCAAAGCACCTATAGCGATATTGATAACCTCACGAAGAATATACTTATCAAAGATAAGCAAAATAATATGTCCAACACTAGATGCTACCAAGGTCACTGTCAGAATCGGCCGCGCCAAGTCTCGCACACTGGCGAAGAATGGCTGCCTC
>CAYOHA010000271.1:0-4099 GCA_964403625.1 uncultured Dehalococcoidales bacterium
GGTCAGAACCCGACGAGACCAAGAATAGCACCGCTTCGGCAAGCTCTTCAGGCATAGCCATCCCGCTCATATCAACCTTAATCTCCCGTCCTTCCTGTCGACCTCTTGCCATCGCCGCCTGCCTGCCTTCGCTCCAGGTAGCACTCGGGGTAACACAGTTAGCCTGTATCCCATATGGAGCTACCTCTCTGGCCAGAGATTTGGTAAAAGCAATTACGCCTGCCTTAGCAGCAGAGTAGTCAGAATTGTTTTGCAGACCATCTAACGCAGCAACAGAAGAAAGTAGCACGATTTTACCACTACGCCTTTCTATCATATGATTAATCACTGCTCGTACACAATGGCGGGGTCCATTCAGATTCATATCCATCATCCAGTCCCACAGTTCTTTCGTCTGCTCAGCGATCGGAGCTCCCCTTACCGGGAGGTTGCCGGTAAGGTTTGTCGGCAATAACGTCCCCACTATCCCTCCAGCCGCATTAACCAGTATATCTATTTTACCGTATTTCTCCAGGGTGACCCTGACCATCTCATTAACTTCTTCCTCATATCTAAAGTCTACTTTTACCGTTGATGCTTCACCACCCTTTGCCTTAATGTTATCAGCAACCTTGTTAGCATTTTCTATGACCACGTCAGCTATCATTACCTTGGCACCTTCCTGAGCCAGGAGGGTTGCTGAGGCTCTTCCGACACCACTGGCACCTCCAACTACAATGGCAACTTTATCTTTTAGTTTCATCTGATTACCTCCATATTCTTATTGTGATTTCGCATTTCAATTCGTTATGAAGCATCCTGATTTTTAATTGCTCTTGTCACCAATCATATTTATATGAGGCTAGTTTGTCAATCTCTACTACATGGCTCTGTAATAGCACCCATTAAAGAACAAGTATATTCCGTTACCTATGATTGCCTTGGTTAGGTCGCCCCATAAGTAAACGGAACATGCCTATCTTCGGCACGTGGCGCACTTCAGAAATAATAGGTAGTACCAGAAGTATAACCACCCCCCTTAGCACCCCCGATACTGTAAAAAGCGTGCGTAGCTGGAATCCCAACATTTCAGGAAGGTGCGGGGCTATATATCCGCCTGCTAACGCACCGATAGATGCCGCCAGACTAGCGATAGAGTTGAATACCGCTATCTGCTTCGTGCGTGATCCCGGATCAGAGGTATCATATAAGAAGTTGATACTTGAGAGGTCGAATCCTGACCAAACAAATCCACTGAAGATATTGACACCAATAAGGTACCAGGGATTATTACTGACCAGCCAAAGCAACGGGACAGTCGGGAGCAAGTAGGATGTTATTTTAATTATCTTCAGATTGCCTGCCCGGTCTGCCCGACGACCCCAGAAAGGTAAAAATATTATAGTCGATATGGTACTTGAGGAATTAATCAAGGTATAGGTTAAGTAGTCTAATTGCAGGTCTCGTAGCATATATACCGTGAAAAACGGGCTAGAGATCATAATGATACAGTAGATTAAACTCATGTAAATTGTAAACCTACCGACATTGGAACCTCCCAGATTTGTTATCATATGAAACAGGCCTGAAGTATTCGGTTCCTGCTTTGCGAGGGGTGGTTCATACTGTCTGGAGAGGAAATAAAAAGAAAGAAGGCGGAACAGCAGGGCTCCCCCAAATAGGATAGCGAAGCCAATAAATACGTTATGAGTAAACAACTGCAGCAATAACCCGGCTATAATAGAAAAGACCATGGTTGTGAAAGTATATATTCTACCTCGAAAGCTGAAGTATCTGCCCCTGATATTCCCGGGTACAAGGTCAGCCATCATACTACCCCAGGCCGGATTGGCTAAAGCACCGGCAACACAACCGAAAGTGAATAAACCTATTAGCCACCACACTCCTGAACCAGGGAAAAAGTAAGGTAATAAAAAGATAGGTAACCAACTTATTGCTTGTACTAGAACTGCCGGCAATATTACTCCCTTACGGCTGCCTGCTTTTTCAACCAGGTACGGTGTGATAAGTTGTGAAAACGCTGTGGTAAAGTTTGGAAAACTGGAAAGAAGCCCTACATGTACTGTGGTTGCCTTGAAAGCCAGTGCAAATGGTGTAATATAGTTCTGTGTAAATCCAGCCATCGCTGATGAGGCTGCACCATCCAGTGTGCTATATCTCAGACTTTTTCTAACTTTCAACCTTGTTTGATAATTTCTCATTTAACTCTCTCGTTTATAATAAGAATATAAAACACTATAAAATGATTAAGCCCAGGGTTTTTGCTCCTGGGCTCAGAGTGTATTCCGAATTTTAAGTTTACAATTTACCTGGCAAATGAACGGAAAACACAAAAAGCCCAAAGAAGGCTATCGAAGATAGCCGGGACAAAAACCATGATTTTTCCGTTCATCTTTCTCATCGGTTTATCTCGAATCCTTAAAATTGACTCTATATTCTAATACACTCATTACTTTCGTGTCAATTAGTTTTTCGTAAAATAATTTATTTAACGCAAAACAACATGATATCGTAACAGGGTATATATCTCAAATATCTACTTTTTATGGTAACCCTTTACTCAACATATAAGACCGACGAAATTACTTTCTAGTTAACGAATCATAAGCAATTTAGCATAAGCTAACAACTTTGTAAAAACATTTTATACAGGATATAATATCAGACTCTATACAGAACCATTTTATGAATACTTCACCATCCACCCGACAAATAGAACAATTTATATGCCAGTGGATATATTGAGGTGGTTTTTATTGAATAGAGGTAAAAGTAACATTATCGGTCCAGATAAATAGAAGGAGGCCGAAGATGCAGCCAGCCAAGATGACAGCAGAAGAAAGATTTCACGCCACCATCAATCTACAGGAATGTGACCGGGTACCCGTCGGTCTCCCTTTATCGTGGTTCGCTGCCAGACATGCCGGGATTACCATGTCAGATTTCGCTAATGACTGCGAGGCTAATGCAACTGCGGCGTACAAGACATATCAAGACCTGGAGGGATTCGATATCATATCATTCTTCAACTTTTCGCCGGTAGTAATGGGCGTCGCTATGCCGATGATACAAAAGTTTCCCGGTAAAGATTTACCCCCTGATTCTATCATCCAATACCACGAGCAGGAGATAATGACGTCTGATGAGTATGACATTGTCATTAATAAAGGATGGTCCTATTATAATAGAGAATATATATTGCCGCGTACCCACCCGGAATTCAGCGGTCTTTCCGGAGAAATTAAGTTCCAGAAAAAGGAGAAAGAAGCTAACCGGACTGCTGAAAAAGCCCTCCTCCTATATTCAGATAGAAGTGTAGTTTTCACTGACAACGTTATGGCCATGCCTCCTTTTGAGACACTTTCAATGGCACGTTCCTTCAGTCCGTTTTTATTAGACCTATACAGGCGCCCGAGCAAGGTAATTGCAGCCATGGATGCGATGATGGCTGAAACAATTGACACAGTATCGTCCCAGCTAAAAACCTCGAAGAAGCTCTTCGGAAACTGCGCGATTTCCCGTAGCGCCAGCACTTTTATTTCCGCCAAACAGTTTGAGAAGTTTGTCTTTCCTTATGTTAAAGAAATATCCGATTTATTTACATCAGCAAATCTTACCATGGTTTTTCATCTCGATCAGGACTGGCTGAAATTTTTACCCTATTTCAACCAACTGCCTGAAGGCAGGTATGTTCTGGAGTTGGACGGTTCTACCGACATTTTTGAAGCGAAAAAAATCATTGGCGACCGAATGTGCCTCATGGGTGACGTTCCGGCACGCCTGTTTAAGCTGGGGACCGCTCGAGAAGTGGAACAATACTGCCAGAAATTGATAGATATCGTAGGTAAAGGCAGCGGCTTTATTTTAAGCTGCGGCTGAGATGTGCCCTTTGATGCCAAGTTTGGTAATGTAAAAACTATGGTCGATACCGCCAAGAACTATTCGCCTCCTAAATAAACTTGGAGAGAACAAAACATATCCAGTACTCATTAACTATTCAGGTATAGACTTAAGACATAATGTGTGGATACAGTATTGGATTTACCCAAAAAGATTGAGTTTCCATACCGATAAATATTAGGTTATACTTAATGATTAA
>CAYOHA010000272.1:0-4095 GCA_964403625.1 uncultured Dehalococcoidales bacterium
GGGAATTTTACTACCCCTCCCTGAGATTCTTCGTCGCTCTCGCCTGCCAAAGTCTCCCGCCTGCCAAAGTCTTGTACGGCGGGCAGGTGTACGGCGAGCAGGACGCTCCTCCAGAATGACATTTTCGGATAACCTGCGAAAAGGTTTTAGAGAGGGGCGGAGCCCCTCTCTAACTTATTCTCCCCCTTCCCTTATCAAGGGAAGGGGGTTGGGGGATAGGTTGTTAAACAATCTCATAATTGACCCATTCCTGCTTTAGCCTCTATAATGTCGTCGTATAAGGATATTGAAAATATAAAGCTCTTTTAAGAAATAATAGTAATCAGGAGTAAAATTATATAAAGGAGTTGAGAAGATGAGTTTACCAAGTTTGTCATTAGAGGGTAAGGTGGCAATCGTTACTGGTGCTGGTGGTACAAGGGGAATTGGCAGAGCGACCGCTTTAACTTTTGCCGAGGCAGGAGCAGATGTCGCTGTTTGCGATATTAGTGTTACCGGGGAAACTTTTAATCTGGAAGGTACTGCCAGGGAAATCCGTAAGTTAGACCGGCGGGCTATAGCTGTCCAGGCTGACCTTTCCAAAGATGCCGATGTGGATAACCTTATCGCTAAGACAGTGAAGAAATTCGGCACCATTGATGTTCTGGCAAATGTTGCCGGAATGTCTATTCACGTACCCTTTATGGAAACAACCCGGGAAATATATGATAAAGCGATGGATACAAACCTCCGGACCCAATTTATTTGCTGCCAGAAGGTAGCGAAAGTAATGATAGAGCACAAGAGGGGAACTATCGTTAATTGGATATCCCTTTCGGCTTACAAGACCGGGCGTGCCTATGTATACGGCATGGCAAAAATAGGTGCTACTGCCTTGACTGCATGGGCAGCCAGGGAATTAGCCGAATATAACATCCGTGTTAACGGTATAGCGCCTGGCCTTGTCCGGACGGACTTAGGACCTCATGGGATACATACCGTTCGTAGGAATATCCCACCACCAGATGTGAAGCTAGAACATCCTATGGATGCCATGGGCAGAAATCTGCCGCTGGGAAGGATATGTGAACCACAGGAAATTGCTGATGTCGCCCTGTTCCTCGCCACGGATGCCTCTAGAATGATTACCGGTCAGATTATCATTGTTGATGGTGGCGCTATGATTGCCTGATATTATCGACTGGGTATGAATTTTCGGTAAGCAGATCAGGGCTGCTGATGCCAGTCTTGACTTCGCCTGTTAAGCGATTTGCAGAGCTTCGAATAAAGATGGTACGGTCTGGTTTATTTCGCTTTCTAACTGGGGTATAAACGATGCCTGTTTCTCAAAATCGAGCATGCCTTTGAACCAGATATAGGGAAGTGCTCGATTGGTAACAATCCTTATCTTTTTCAGTTGTTGCATTGAGAAAATACTGTGTTCCTTTCGTGCCTCGATAATTCTCCTGGCTGATACGGGACCAATACCTGGTACACGGAGAAGTTCTTTATAAGTAGCCCGGTTTACATCCACCGGGAAAAGCCAGGGTTGTTTCTGGGCAATAACAATCTTTGGGTCTTTTCCCAGAGAAAGATTATCATTTTTACCTAGAGCCAGTTCTATCTCACCAGGGGAAAAATCGTATTCCCTGAGTAACCAGTCGGTTTGGTAAAGTCTATGTTCTCGGATTGGTGGGGTGGGATGAAGTTCCTCTAGCGGGGTGTTTGTTACCGGGCGGAAAGCACTGAAGTAGACCCTTCTTAGTCCCACTTCCCGATAGAGAGCCTCCGTAGTCCGGAGGATATCACGGTCAGTTTCACCGGCTGCACCCACAACAAACTGAGTCGTTTGGCCTGAAGGAACCAGGTTTTTATTTTCTGAAATAAGCTCTTTTACCCAACGCATACGTTCAAGGATGCCGTGATGAAGGTCTTTCCGCCGACTCAGTCTGGCAAGGTGATGAGCTGTAGGTGCTTCTATATTAACCGAAACCCGGCTTGCCAGCTGGCAACCAGCCTCGATATAGTCGAAGTCGGCACCAGGTAGTATCTTGAGGTGAATGTATCCTCTGAATTCGTAACGCTGACGCAGGATTTCTACTACCTTTATCATGGATTCCATGGTCTGTGATGCGTTCTTGCCAATTCCGGAACTCAGAAATAAGCCACGAACGAATTTTTTTGAGTATAAATTTATAAATAACTTAGCTAACTCTTCAGATTGGAAAGTGCAGCGAGGAACATCCCGGCCGATTCGGTTTACACAGTAAGCACAGTCATTGGTGCAGACATTTGTCAGAAGCACCTTGAGCAAGAGAATTGAACCTCCCCCTGGTAAAGCTGCCCGGTGTATGAAACGAAGAGGAGAGTTAGCTGAGAAACCTGTGCCACCACAGCCAGAAGAGTCAAACTGAGCTGCTTCTACAAGAGTATCTAACTTCTCCATAGCTAATCCTGTAAAAAGAGAACAAATGTACTATAACAGTAAATTTAGATAATGTCAAGTTTTACATAATACTATGGTATCTGACAACGAACTGAACTCCACAATTTGTATAATATAAAATGATACTTGTATATATAACGGGGGTGAATAATTAAAAAAAGAGAGACACTTTAAATTTAGTTTCAGTTAAGTTAAAATAACACCAAATTAGCGTATGGTTGTCATTATAATATCAGCATAATATTAAGTAAGTTAGTACGCAAATGAAAGGAGAGATTCGTTGTCGGAGACAAAATACGGAGATCTGGTGAAAAAATTAAACTTTCGGAAAGGGCGCGGGGGGGCAAATGCTAAGGAGCTGGTATTTATGGGAGGTGAGGAATTAGCAGGGTTTGATTTCAATTTCATAGTGGGCGTTTATGACCAGGTTGGTGACTGGGCTCCAGGGAGTGGTGCGCATACACATCCCTTCGATGAATGTCTGTTATTCTTCGGGTATGATGATAATGACATGAATTATCTTGGAGCAGATATGGAACTGTCCCTGGGTAAAGAACAGGAAAAACATAAGTTCAGTGTTCCTACCGTAGCTATTGCACCTAAAGGAGTGCCACATTGTCCACTAATTACCGAAAGAGTCTATAAACCCTTTGGGCATTTTCATCTGGCTCTAAGTGCTAAATACTCAGGGGCACCAGCGAAACTGGAAGGCACGACTGATGGTAAAAAATATGCCCATTTGATCAAAAAGATGCCGGTGAAAAAGGGACCAGGAGGTGCAAATGCCATACAGATAATATCTGTGTCTGGAGAGGAACTTGAGGGGTTCAATCTTAATTTTACCATGGGGCTCTGTAAAAAGTCCGGGCAGTGGTACCCCAGAAGAGGGGCACATATTCATCCTTATGATGAATGCCTGGTATTCTTCGGGCATAACACTGATGATCTGAGTTATCTGGGGGCGGAACTGACCATAGAGATTGGTCAGGAACACGAAAGACATACCTTCAATGTTCCTACTGTAGTCTCTTTTCCAAGAGGTTTACCCCACTTACCAATCGTGTGTAATAAAGTTGAAAGACCTTATAGTGTTATGCAGATTGGTCTTGGTCCAGCCTATGAAAGCGCCTGGATTAATTAGTTCTAACCAGAGGACAATGTTGCTATAACAGAGGATAATGAATATCGACTCGTATTGATTATAGGCGAATCAAGAATAGTGTGTAGTTTGCCGGTTAACTCTCGAGAGAAAAAACGTTAATTGATAATGTGGAGAAAAAGGCAGCAACAATTATTGCTGGAGTTTGGGTAATTTACGTTCCAGTAATTTATCAAAGGCTTCAAACCACTTTAATTTGACTTCGTCAGGCCACATTGGATCAAAAACGGGAAATTTGAGTCCGTCGAAAGCTTCAAGCCATCCTAGTTTGACTTCATCAGACCATGTTGGGTCGAATGTAGGAAATTTAGTTAGTAACATTCTGTCCCAGGAAGTTTTGACTGGAATATCTCCTAAATCTTGTGGAACTGATACATTTAATTTTGTCCTAACCCCTTTCCTTTTTACAGTCGGTCTAGTTCCAGTTGTGTTTGGTAATAACCTGGCACGTTTAGTTATGAACTGGGACAATGGTATGCCAGAGTCAGTTGCCAGCGTTACAAAAAATTTA
>CAYOHA010000273.1:0-4069 GCA_964403625.1 uncultured Dehalococcoidales bacterium
ACTACTTTCATCATATGCGGACGGTGAACTTGCCGGCGTACAAAGAGATTTTATACAAGAACACCTGAACGGTTGCGTCGATTGTCGGACAATGTTGGATGACTACAGGAAAGCTCGTGAACGACTTTTATCTTTGCGGGTAATACCGCCTATACCAGATATAAAAGAGGCGATAATGTTAAGAATCAAAATGGCGGATATTCCTATCAAACTGCGGCAATGGCTGCGTCCTACACTAGTGGCTACACCCGTTTTAATAGCAGTGATAATTATTTTATCACTATATCTTACCGGCACTTTCTCAGGCATTCCAAATACGCTGACCAAGGCATATGCCGCTATGGAAAAACTGGAGTCATACAGATATATAAAAGATGAATATACTCAGTTGAATGAGACCGATGAACCGGCACATAGCTACCATGCAGAGATAGAGTATTCTGCTCCTGACTATTATCACCTAGTAAGTGAGAGTAACCTAAGAGATACTACTACGCTTGCAACACGCCAAGAGACAATCCGTATCGGAGACCAGGTATACGTTAATATACCCACACCTTTATTCAAATTTGAGGCTGAATGGTATGAACAATTCACTCCAACCAAAGATAGAACACTGGAATTCCTTAATTTACTAACTGAGATTGAAACTATGCCAGAAGAGGTTATCGACAGGACAGACTGTTATCATTACGTGGGAGTGGTTGATATGGATAAATTCCTGGCATGGTCACGGCCAACGTTTGAAAAGATGTATAACAGATTGCTCAAGAAATTCCCAGGAACAAAAAAAGACCTTGATGGTTTTATTGAAGGGTTAAACTCTAGTTTTCGTACTCAAGAAATAACTTGTGAGTTCTGGATTGGGAAGAATAATTATTTAATTCGACAGGGAAAGCTAACATATCAAACTTTACCGGGTGAATACTCATCCTGGAACCTATACAAATCCATCTCAATATTAGAATATGACAAATTCAACGAACCTATTTTAATTCAACCACCGTTGGATGAATCCGGAGAACTACTTGACGGATGGCTAGTCTACACTCTGGAAGAATAATCAGCATATCGATAGATGTAGTTTCTGGTGACTGATAGTCTATCGAGACTGCAGGAACGAAAGCCAGCCCATTCGGGCTGGCTCTTTTTTGAATCCTCTACACCAGGCAATTATAAAAATTGTGCCTATCGGATGTCTACGCGGAGCCTATTTCTATTTTAAATTTGTCGTTTCACGTTTTCAAGTAGATTAAAGACTAATAATTATTGGGGAGAATTATGGTAAAAAGTGATAGAATAAGGGCATGGGTAAGTACACTATTGTTGAGCTGGTTGTTGGCATGTTAAATCTAGGTGCAACCGCTATTGGTTATGCCCTAGACATAAAGGAAATCACTCACATTAGTGCCAATTGGTGGCCTCTAATAACCTTGAGTATAGGGATATTGCTTGTGGCATGGGTGATATATGACAATAATAAACAAATTTCAAAATTACTAGATGCTAGACCATCAATATGTGTCCAGATACTGAACGAAAGTCATATCTATTACCTTAAAATACACAATAATGGAGCAAGGGGCACATTTGAAGCTCAAATAAAATTGTCATCGGATGACCCTTCTGTTTCGGGGTTTCTGCCCTATAAAGGTTATTGGAAAAATGAGGGTAAGGATAAATCGCCAATATTAAATGGACAGGATGATTTGCTTAAAATTGCTGAATTAGACTCATCAGAAGTGCCGGGCGGCACATCTCAGTCCCTTAAAATCTGGTATTTTGACCCATCGGTGAATGTCGCATATCATATTTCAACCTCTAATTATTGGCCTGGGGGATATATTAGACATCCAGATGGTAGCACTACTGCTATGACAAAGCATGAATATAGAATATGTGTAAACATTAGTTCTGACCCTAAGTTAAAAGAGGGAAATTTTAAAGCTAATTACATATTGGATTTCAATGGTTTGAAGGTAGATTCTAATTCTCAATCAATTTCTCATAAGAAAAGCTCTCAGAATTATTAACATTATTGTTACTTTACAAAATGCTAAATAACAAATTGTAAAGTAAAATTGACTAAATTTCAAGTTACCAGTTGTCTACTTGGTCTACGGCGTGCTAATCTATTAAACAACTTCTTCAGGAGTTCGTTATGCCAGGTGAAAGCTACATTCTAGCTATAGACCAGGGGACCACCGGAAGCGCTGCTTTACTCTTCGACGAGGAGGGTCAGGTAGTATCCAGTGCCGACCGGGAAGTACGCCAGATATTCCCCCACCCTGGCTGGGTAGAACAGGACCCGCGAGAAATTTTTCAAGCGTCGTTAACAGTTGCTCGAGAAGCCTTGCAGAAGGCAAAGGTACCTATATCGCGGGTGAAAGGCGTGGGAATTACCAACCAGCGTGAGACTACGATAGTCTGGGACCGCTACACCGGCGAGCCGGTGAGTAATGCCATTGTCTGGCAATGCCGGCGTACCGCTGCACTATGCAAAGAGTTGAAGCAAAAAGGTATGAGCCAGCTTATTTTAGAGAAGACAGGTTTGATCATAGATGCCTACTTCTCCGCCACTAAACTCCGCTGGATACTGGACAATATTCCAAACGGGCAGCACCGCGCCCAGCAGGGCGACCTTCTCTTCGGCACGGTGGATAGCTGGCTTGTCTGGAATCTAACTGGAGGTACTGTCCACGTTACTGACTACAGTAACGCCAGCCGCACCATGCTGTTCAACATTCATGCATTACAGTGGGATAAAGAGCTTATGACTCTTTTTGATATTCCGGAGGTAGTCCTTCCCACTGTAATGCCTTCAAGCTATATCTACGGCGAGACTGTCGCCGGGCTTCTCAGTGATTCACGAGTACCTCTGGGTGCTATAGCCGGTGACCAGCAGGCTGCCCTTTTCGGCCAGGCATGCTATGAGACTGGTATGACCAAAAATACCTACGGGACAGGCTCTTTTGTCCTGCTCAATACAGGTAACAAGCCGGTATCGTCCCAAAAAGGCCTGGTAACAACATTAGCCTGGGGACTACCTGGTGGCATAACCTATGCTATGGAGGGAAGCATATTTGTTACCGGCGCAGCTATTCAGTGGTTGCGGGATGGACTGGGTATAATCACTAATGCGGCTGAGAGTGAGGTTATGGCAAACTCTGTACCTGATTGTGGTGGGGTCTACTTCGTGCCTGCCCTTGCCGGTCTGGGTGCTCCCTACTGGGATATGTACGCCCGGGGCACTATTGTCGGACTGACTCAGAGCACCAATAGAAATCATCTGGTCAGAGCTACTCTGGAGGCTATAGCTTACCAGGCACGAGATGTTATTGAAGCTATGACAACTGAAGCCGGTCTTCAGGTACCGTTGCTTCGTGTGGACGGAGGGGGTACTGCTAACGGATTTCTGATGCAGTTTCAGGCAGATATCTTGGGTATTCCCATTCAGGTACCTGTAATAGCAGAAACTACCGCTCTGGGAGCCGCTTATCTGGCAGGCCTGGCTGTGGGTTTATGGCGAGATACGGATGAGATCTCCCATAAGTGGCGTGCCTCCAGAGTCTACGAGCCGAAAATGTCTGTCGACCAGCGAGAGACTCTCTACTCAAATTGGAAGCGTGCTATCGAACGCGCTGGTGGCTGGGCTACAAGCTAAACTGGAGGAAGCATCTTGAATAGAAACCTTGATAATATCAGCAAAGATAAATTCGACCTGACTGTTGTCGGTGGGGGTATTATTGGTGCAGGAATTGCCCGCGATGCTGCTCTCCGTGGTATCAAGACATTACTGCTGGAGAAGGAAGACTTTGCCTATGGTACCACCTCACGCTCTACCCGCCTGATTCACGGAGGATTGCGTTATTTACGCCATCTGGAGTTTCGCCTGGTCCGGCAGGACATGCGAGAGCGGGAGGTCTTGCTTAGAATTGCGCCGCATCTGGTATCTCCCCTCCCTTTTATTATGCCACTGACCCGCCACTCGGAGAGGCTGGTTATGGCTTCGGGAATGCGCCTTTATGACCTCCTCTCCTTCGATAAAACCATCCCTTCTTTTCGCCAC
>CAYOHA010000274.1:0-4064 GCA_964403625.1 uncultured Dehalococcoidales bacterium
AGAGAACTATTTATTTATAGAGTATTTCAATATTTTATCATATTGAAAAAGCTTTTGCAGTTGTTTTTTATCTAATAACATAAATACTCTCCGGTCTGTGAAATCTAAACTATGAAGGATAGCTAGAAGATAGTAATCGTAAAAGTTAGAATGTTTTATAATAAATCAGAATACCTCCTATTTAGGAGGGAGAGTTAGCTCGTAACTCTCTTTTTAAAGAGTACCTCCTTTCTAATGTTTTTTCCATTGAATTTTACAAGCTAAAAATGGTTATATTCAGCCGTTAGCTCCGATTATATAGCAGGAATTGCCGTAAACTTATTCCATATTAGACACTCGTTCTGTAGATGAATTATGAGTCAGCAAAGCCGAAGTTAAGAAGATAGTAGGCTGAAAAATGTAATAGAAATGATGCAACACAGGGAGGTAATCGGTTGAACTGTTCCGTGTTTGAGCATGTTAAAAATACAAAGGAAGCGAACATACCAGAAAAGAGAATATTTAATGGTCATGAATTCAAACTCTTTTTCGTTTCAAAAAATAGGAGTAGGACTAAAGGGAGAGCTGGAAGGTGTCGCAAACATAGTTTTAATACCAGGGTTATAGAGATATATCCAGGGATTTATGTTGCCTATCGACGCCAAAAAAGAGTTAACAATAGTGGTTTTGAAAAGAATAGCACAGGCATACCTATTAGGAAATCGGGAATATGGCAAGGAGTTAAAGAAGCACCTGAGCAACCAGTGGGATAGCACGAATTAATATAAGCCATTAAAAAATATAATAAACCAAAGACTATATTCAAACTCATCTGCTTATTTCTGTCTTGATAATCAACCGGAGGATAATTTACAGTCCTGTAGGCAAAACTTTTTACAAAATTGTATCTAAAGCTAGAAATGAATAGTATGTATTATTAGAATCATATTTTGAATTGCTGAAGGAATAGGCTCTACATTAGTACTACGTTATGATAGTACTTAAGTTTGACATTGGAAGAAATGATATGCTATATTTTAATACAATTGTCTTCTCGGTTGTAAAGCTATCCGATTACCAACCGAACTATAATAAGTGAATAATAGATACTCTTCGAGCGGAGATACCTAAAACGTAAAGTTATGGTACGGCCGCCACTGAGCTTATGAAAAGCTCTAAGGGTACAGGTGAAAACACCTCTACCTCCCGTTGGAAAGGAGAGTTGACTCAAGAAGTCTGTGACACTGGGCACCTCCTTTCGAGGTGCCTTTTTTTTCGGATGGTAATCATAAAATAACAACTGAATATTGGATACTCTTCGAGCGGAGATACCTAAAGCGTAAAGTAATGGTACGGCCGCCACTGAGCTTGTAAAAAGCTCTAAGGGCATGGGTGAAAACACCTGTACCTCCCGTTGGAAAGGAGAATATCGTGAAAAGTCTTTTAGATAAGGGCTGGTTTTCTCATAGAATTTGCCGTTATACTTTGGCTTTTCTCCATCCTTCTGGATATCTCAAGTTAAAAAATATCACAGCTATCTTGCTGTGTCTTTCAATTCTGATATCCCCCTTTCTAGCTTTCCCTAATCCCTCATTGGCCTCTGCTGGTACGACTTCTGTTACCATCACCAAATATGATGCTCACGGTAATGTTATCGGCACCCCTCTCACCGTAACTTGGGAACAGATGAGAGACGGATATATGAATATGCCCGTCTATGGCGACGGTGTAACCCACTATTATTGCGAGGGGCCCAACTTTAACGAAGCGAGGACCTTCGATACGTTATGGGATCCCACTGAGGGTCCTGAAGATCCAAAGGTAGGGAATATAAACAGCAGGGATTACGGAGCAGCTAAGGGGACGGATGTAAAAGACTTGTGCAATTTGGTAGGAGGTGCCACACCGGGTGACACGATTACCATCAAGGCTACCGATGGCTTTACTAAAGTGTGGGATTATGAGAATGTTTATAATCCAGACCCGAGAATGGGCAGGCTAATACTTACCTGGTACACCAAAGATGCCCAGGAAACTGAAACCGGCTATGTATCGGATAATTATAGTACCGGTATGAGATTGCTTTTCTTTACCAATGTTACTGATTCCAGCAATCCTCCAAGGCATGTTTTCGGCGACTATGATGAATATCTGACCATGCCCGAGAACCGCTGGTACTGTTACTATGATGGGCAGTATTGGCCTACCACCAGCGGTTTATCTGCCAAGTGGGTAAGTTACATTGACATCCGCCAGCCCAAGATGGTTTCCTGCGATTCCTCAGGAAATACGAAGGAAAGCTTTGCTCCCGGTGAGACAGTCTATGTCAAAGGTTTAGGATTGACCGCAACTACAGGTTATAAAATCTGGCTCCAGCCTGAACCGGCTGTCTGGTTTTCGCAAGCCAAAGGGGATACTGTTCCAGGGTTTACAGTACCCGCTCCTATGAACAGTGCCAATGACCCGTCCGGGTCTCAGGAATCAGTTACCACCAATGCCAGCAGTGATTTCAGCCCGATAGCTATCTGGACTATTCCTTCCTCGGCAACTTCCCAGAAATATGATATCGTGGCTGATAATCAAGCAGCAGGAACCATAGGAACTTTCGATACTAATGATGGGTGCGATAACCCCGGCTTCCAGGGCTTCACCGTTACAGTTACCGCTATTCTACCAACCGCCTCCTTTGCTTCCAATGTACAATCTGGTACCGCCCCTCTAACGGTATACTTTACTGACCAGTCCACCGGCTCACCGACATCCTGGGCATGGGACTTCGATAACAATGAAGTCACTGATAACACTACTCAGAACTCCACCTATATCTATACAACAGCCGGCACTTATACTGTCAAGCTTACCGTGACTAATGCTACTGGCAGTGATGATGAGGTAAAGACGAACTATATTACGGTGAATACAGCTGTATCCCAGCCAGTCTGGGATCTGAATGGCGACCATGTCTGCAATGTCAGCGATTTAGTAACCATTGGTTTACAGTGGGGCGAGACGGGAACGGCTGGCTGGATAAAGGAAGATGTTAATGAGGACGGGGCTATAAATGTTGGTGATGTAGTGACAGTTGGCCTGCACTGGGGAGAGACCTGGTAAGTATTTCTATTCTGAAATGAAAGGAAAGGCATAACAAGAGAGTTTTACCACATGAAAAACTATTATTCATCACTAAAATTTGCAGTTTAAAAAAAGAATCTGTTGGTGAAATTATGGATATAGAGAAAGGAATAAAAAATGTTCAGGAATAAGAAAAGCTGGAATTGGTTAAGCAGTCTCATGGCACTTATAATGGGGCTCAGCCTTTTTCTTACATTTATGCCAACAAAGCCAGTAGCGGCGGCGGCTACGACTTCAGTCACCATCACCAAATATGATGCCCATGGGAATGTCATCGGCATCCCTCTCACAATAACCTGGGAACAGATGAGGGACCATTACATGGGCTTTCCCTCCTATGGCGATGGCATCATCCATTACTACTGTGAAGGACCTAACTTCGACCCGGCGAGGACCTTTGAGACACTGTGGGACCCCACCGAAACAGGTAATATTGACAGCCGGGACTACGGAGCCGCTAAGGGGACGGATGTAAAGGATCTATGTAACCTGGCAGGCGGTGCCGAGCCGGGTGACACGATTACCACCAGGGCTCCCGATGGCTTCACCAAGGTGTGGGACTATGAGAACGTTTATAATCCAGACCCGAGGATGGGCAGGTTAGTGCTTACCTGGTACACCTGGGGTGCAGCTGAAGGACATAATGGTTATATACCGGATTATGATACCGGCATGCGGCTGCTGTTCTTTACCGATATTACCGATACAGGATTACCGAGCGGAAGGCATGTTTTCGGCGACTATGATGAATATCTGACTATGCCCCAGAACCGCTGGTACTGCTATTACGACGGACAGTTCTGGCCCACCACTAGCGGCTTATCCGTCAAGTGGGTAAGCAACATCGATATCCGCCAGCCCAACATGGTCTCCTGTGATGCTTCCGGCAACACGAAAGAGAATTTTGTTCCCAGTGAGACAGTCTATGTTAAAGGTCTGGGGCTAAAAGCCAG
>CAYOHA010000275.1:0-4045 GCA_964403625.1 uncultured Dehalococcoidales bacterium
CATATTCAAACATAGGTGCCTTGAAAGGGTAGCCGCTGATTTCTTTTTTCGGACCCATCGGCTCGCCACGGGGCGAGAGAAGCGGCCCCATAGCACCTGAAGGTCCAACGAACTCTGCCATAGTTTTTCTATTTGATGGATTTGCTTTCTCGAAGATTACGCTATCTTTGATGTCCAGATCTTCTGGTTTCTTACCCGGGAAAGCCGGAGGAAAACTCCCAAGTTGAGATGTACCTGTTGGGCTTGTCGCTGCCTCAAGTATCTTCCGCTTTAGAAGTCGAGCAGTATTTCTAATGGCAAATCCATTGACCGACATATTGGTTGAAGAATCGGGCGTCATAGGAAAGAACCCGGTATCGGTCTGCGGTCGATAGTAAACATCCTCAATACGCATCCCCAGTTCATCAGCCGCAATCTGACAATAGGCAGTCTCGGCATTAACTCCGACATCAGCACGGCAGCCCATAATAGTTGCTGTGCCATCATTACGCTCGATACGGATGGCTATCTCACTCGACCCCGCCGAATCATCCCATTCATGTGTCCAGGCGAAGCCCAGACCATGCATCTTACCGTTAGGTAGCTTCTTCGTCCCCGGCTGGTGCCACTTCTCGTCCCAGCCAATCGCTTCTTTCCCCTTCTCAATGCATTCTTTCAGACTATCTCTAGCCTGAAATCCCATCTCCTTCTTTCGTTCATTCAGCCAGATAATATCATGACCTTCGGCACCATCGTTTTTCATCGCAACATCAATCGGGTCAAGCCCAAGTGCTTCTGCCACGTGACTAAAGACCAAGGTAAGGCTATGGCAATTTGCATTCTGTTCGCAGCGGGTCGGTACTGTTGGGCCTTTATTCACCTTTACCGCTTCTGTCTTCCCATAAACGTTGGGGATCTTAGTGTTATCAATAAGATGCTTGACAAAGCCAAACACCGGCATTGTCTGATTGACTAACACTGCTCTCCCTTTTACACCAGTGATTGTCCCATCCAGCTTCATCCCAACTTTAAAATAATATACCCCTTCATCCATCTCCCCTCCGTAGAAGTCCTCTCTCCGGTTGAATAGCCACTTAACTGGTCTTCCTGTTCTTTTGGCGATAACCGCAGCACAATAATGCCCACCCATATTCCAACTCATCTGACTCCACCCCCCAAAACTTGCTCCCTGGTAAAGACAATGGATCTGGATTTTATTCATCGGTATCCCGCCAAACCAGGAAGCGACGGCTCGTTTGCAGATATGCGGACGCTGGTGCTTGACCCAGACTTCTGGATACTCTCCGTTCCATCTGAATACACCACAGGGTCGCTCAGGCCCGATCCAGGTATTGAGTCCCTGCCTGAACTTGAAATCAATTATCATATCAGCCTCAGTAAATCCCTTCTCAACATCACCATGCTCTTCTACAGACGTAGGCTGACCGTACAGATTTCCATCAGGATGCGATTCTGGGTCGGCCAAGAAAGTTTCTGGTTCCAATGCCTGCTCTGGGTCCAGAACAAAAGGACGTTCTTCCCATTCTACATCTATCAATGCCAGCGCCTGTTCAGCTATTTCCTCGCTATCAGCTGCGACCGCCGCACCTACTTCTTCCCCCTGGAAATGAGCTATCCTAGGAAGAACTGGCTCTGCTGATGGCTCATGCCCACCAAGGTCTGCTGTCGGTGGCAATTCCGGATCATCATACCTGAGAATAGCCCTTACACCAGGTAAAGACTCCGCCTTACTGGTGTCCATACTCTTTATCTCGGCATGAGGGTATGGGGAAGTAAGAAATCTTAAATAAATCATACCCGGAAGTTGTACATCTATTGTGTATTTTGCGCTTCCGGTTGCCTTCTCGTAACCGTCAATACGACGTATCCCGCGTTTTCCGATACTACCATATTCCTTCAAGGGATACTTATCACTCTTCAGATTATCAAGTAGCTCCCGGATCTTTGACATTTCATTGTTGTCCATTTTCTCTATCCTCTGTTTAAAATGTTGGCCGCTTCCAGCACTGCTTTAATATGCTGGGGATACGTGCCACACCGGCATAGGTTACCGGCAAGAGCTTCTTTCACTTCTCTTTCTGTCGGATTGGGATTCCTGTCCAGTAAAGCTTTTGCCGTGACGATAAAACCCGGCGTACAGTAACCGCATTGCATGCAGTTATATTTAACATACGCTTCAATCAGTGGGTGATTTGTTCTGGCGATTCCTTCTATCGTCTCTATGGTCGTATTATCACATTCTATTGCAAGTATCATACATGATAAAACTGGCCTCCCGTCCAGAATCACTGTACAGGCACCACACGCACCCTGGTCACATAGTTCCTTTGTACCTGTTAGGCCAAGCTTATCGTGAAGAACGTATTGAAGGGTCCAGTTTGACTGGACCCTAACTTTATGTAAATCACCATTTATCACAAGATTTATTTCTCCTTCAGATATCGGGACACTTTTCAGTGTACAGGACATGCCAAATAGTCTCCTTTCGTCTTAAAGCGGAGCGTACCCTTTCACTAGAAATTATAGATGTATCGAAAATGTATAATCAGGTTTGATGAAATTTCATCACGGGACTTGAAGTAATACCTTAATATTCCCTTCTTTATCATTAATTAACCTCTCAAACCCTTTTCCCACAGCATCCTTGAGCGGCACCTTCGAGGTAATCAGTTGGCTGATATTAACACTACCATCTGCCAGCAAAGCAATCGCCGTCCTTGCCTCATCAACATATATGGGACTGCCCACCATAGTTTTTTGATTATACATAAGATCTAAAAAGTCAACAGTGCCGACCTTGTCAAAGACCCCCTCTATCACAGTTGTCCCGCCATTTCGAATTAGGTCTAGAGCCAGTTGAGGAGTTTCCGGGTGTCCAACACACTCAAATGATACATCTACACCCAGCCCAGCGGTAAGACTTTTTATCTTCTCAATCGGATCACCATCACTAAGATAGTTAACTGTTGTCGCCCCCATTGTCCGAGCTCGTTCACCTCTACCTTTGTGTTTAGCAATTAAATGAATCTGGGATACTCCCGCTGCCCTAGCAGCTAAAAGCGTACAGAGGCCAATAATACCATCACCAACAATAGCCACACTATCACCAAGCCCTACCTTACCAAGACGAATAGCATGAACTGCTACTGCAAGAGGTTCAACTATCGCACCGGCTTCATCGGATACCGAATCAGGCAACTTATATAGTGAGTAGCTTGGAGCAATGAGATACTCAGCCATACAACCATCGCGGTGAAGACCGGTAAAAGCCAGGTTTTGACAAACATTGTACATATACCTCTTGCAGTAATAACATTCACCACATACCCAATAACCAACACCTGTTACCCTATCGCCGACTTTGAAGCCAGTTACCCCACTACTGACCTCCACTATTCTGCCAGCAAACTCATGCCCCATTGTTATCGGTGCTTTATTGATATCAATTATGCAAGGACCAGCAAAATACTCTTTAAGATCCGTACCACAGATGCCAGCCAGGTTAACTTTTATCTTCACCTGTCCGGAAGCAGGATATGGTTCTGATACATCTTCATAACGCAGATCCTTTCTGCCATGCCATCTGAGTGCTTTCATCCATCACCCCTAATTCACAATTATAAAAAGAATA
Organism: uncultured Dehalococcoidales bacterium; assembly: GCA_964403625.1. Classification (GTDB taxonomy): domain Bacteria; phylum Chloroflexota; class Dehalococcoidia; order Dehalococcoidales; family UBA2162; genus CAYOHA01. The sequence continues at coordinate 3,632 of CAYOHA010000275.1, forward strand.
GATAATATGAGGTAATTATTTAAAAATAGCCACCTTTTGTCAAATTGAAAGCTACTATTTACCTTTCGTCCTAGCTGCCAAATTAAGATGAAATAAAGGAAGATAGGGGCTGACGCCCCTCTTAATTCATGCGATATGACTTATCCTAGAGCCTCTTCGCTCTATATTTTTACGTACCTCCGAGAGGTCTATGGCATCTTTATGTAGGTTTACGCCTTGGCGTTCGAGTGTCCTCCTAAGGGTTGGAATATCCACATTTCTGGGGGATACTCCCTGCTTGACCGCGATGGCAGCCGCTGTGCCAGCTGCCTGTCCCCAATGCATGCAGGGTACCATACCCCGGCATGGTCCTGGTTCGTGTGCCATATAGGTCATTGAAATCGTCTGTCCGGCAACCAGGAGCCGGTCAACATT
>CAYOHA010000276.1:0-4039 GCA_964403625.1 uncultured Dehalococcoidales bacterium
TACCCGGTCACGGAAATAACGGCTAAGGTCTCCGGGAGTACGCATGTCCACTTTTCGTTTTAATAGCCGGGAAAGCTCCTCCTCCATATCCACGATGGCAAATCCAGGCACATGGCCTGGTTCGAACTCCACCAATACATCTACGTCACTATCGGGACGGAAGTCTTCTCTCAATACTGAGCCGAAAAGGGATAACTTTATTATGTGGTGCTTACGGCAAAACTCAGCCAACCTGCTCTTAGATACAGGAAATCTCTGGGGTATTAATGAATCAGTCTGATCAATTGAGTCTGGAACAGTAACCACTCCAAAGGCCTTTCTCACGATGTTTTTAAGCTCGTTAAAGATAGGGCACTGGGGATTGGCCTGGTAATAGACCTGCCTGCCCTGCACTTCGCGGATGATGATACCGGCGTCGGTCAGGTTTTTAAGTTCTCGCTGCACTGAACCTCGCCCTATTTTCACGGCATCCAGTATCTGCTTGGTATAAAAAGATGCATCAGCCTGCCCGTATAGAAGGTTAAGAACAGCCTGTCGCGTCTTGCTAAAAATACCGCCGTATAATAAATTCTCATTCATAATTACTTACCCATTTCGGGTATTATTTTACCCATATTGGGTAACAAAATCAAGTGAAAATAAAACGGATTTGAAACATACTGAGCCCCAGATTTATTTATTTTTTAACCACTGAAGCTCAACCTGGGTAGATTTGGCACCTTCGCGATAAAGTTAGACCAACTATACGATTGCTTCACCAACAGTCAGACTATGAAGGTCAATCTCTTCTTAAGCTGGACCAGTCCGTGCATTGCTCCTGTATCTGTCTGGAACCACATTACGAATTATACACTATATCGGTAAGAGATTAATAATGACATTTGTTATTTTTAGCCAACATATTATCTCACTTTCAAAAGGGTCTGGTATGACGAGCCGACAGCAAACCGAGCCGCTTCTGTTGAACTCAGGATGCGGTTAATATGGTCGACCAGTATCTCTTTTCGGTTGTCTATAATATCATGCGTAGGCATCGGTCACTCCTGGACGAGCTCCGGATGGTTTCCCTTTAGCCATTCTACAACTTTAGCCCGAAGCTCCTTTGCCAGAGCCAGCATTCTCCCGATTTCTTCTTCAGAAACCATACCTACTCTCTCATAATCAGCGATATTTCGTTTCCTGCGGAAGGTGTTAAAAAGGCTAATAGTTCTAGCATCAAGCTTCATGGTGAAAGCCAGCGATTGGATACTCCAGTAATGGTGACCTTCTTGTTGTGTCCTATAGCCGCTAGCAGCTAGGGCTATAGTCGCCACGAGCAAGGCAGCACTGTAAGCGGTGGCAAACCGCCTGTCTGCGCTCAATTCTTGTACTTGGCAGTCCGTAATGTCACGGTCTACTGCCTTCAAGAGTTCAGCGATTTCGCGCTTACTTGTTTTATGGGCTCTTAATTTTCCGCTTTCCAGCCAGTCTTCTAAGCTCATCTTCATCACCTATCAGAAAAATCTTCTCGTCCTCGAGCACGGCCTTAACGAAATGATGGTCCTCTTCTACTTTCTTTTTGAATTCGTCAACCGGATAGACAACGGGGTTGACTTCACGCCTCAGCTTTTCTTCGGCTGGAGATAAAAGCGAAACCACCTCTTCAAAAGAAATTTTCCCAACCACGATCACATCTATATCGCTCCTTCTCCTTTCATTACCGCTGGCGATTGAGCCGAATATGAAAGCTACTTTTATCTGCTCTTGCGACAGCGCCAGTGCCGCATGCAACACATCGGCTACACCGGTGGTCTTCACAATTAGCCCGTGCAGGTCATCAAAGACGAGACTTTCCCGGTTTGCCTGATAGTATTTTTGTCTGCCTTCCGTCGTCGAAACCAGGATACCCATCTTCTCAAGCCGGGCCAGCTCGCGGCTGACATTAGTAGAATCCTCTTTCACCAAAGCTGTGAGTTGGCGGACAAAATACCGCTCATCGGGATGGCTGAATAACCATCCCAGCACCTTTGCCCTGAGCTTTGACCCTAAAAGTGTTTCTAACATCTCATATAATCGCAGTGTTATTTACTGCTATCGCAGTATTTTATACTGCATTACTTCCTGAAGTCAATAGCAAGCTAGATATTCCCTGCCTTTTTCAATATGAATTAGAACTACAGAATGTTTTATTGCCCCACCCAGTAATCCGCCAGGACTTCAGCCTGTTTAAGTACGGTGTCGATTGCCTTTTGCTGCTTGTCCGGCGGATAGCCGTATTTCTTCAATGTCCGCCTGACTAGGACCATAAGCCTGGCGCGGGCGCTTTCTTTCATCGCCCAATCTATGGTTGCGTTTTTCCTGACCTTGTCCGCAATCTCACGGGCAATGTTCTTCAGCGTCTCATCGCCCAGAACTTTTACAGCACTGTCATTAACTTCCAGTGCCGTGTAGAATGCAAATTCATCTTTACTCAGTTTTAGTTTTTCTGCTAATCCGTCAACATCTCTGATTTGTCTGGCGATTTCAATCAGTTCCTCAATGATTTCTGCAGTGGTTAAAAGATTATTCTGGTATTTTTTTATTGATGCTTCCAGCATTTCTAGTAAGTTTTTACCTTCAACGATGTTGAATTTCAATCGCATCTTGATTTCATCGTTCAGTATCTTTTTCAGGAGTTCGAGACCAAGGTTTTTATGCTTCATTTCCTTAACATCCTGAAGAAATTCTTCAGAAAGTAATGATATATCCGGCTTTTTAATACCGGCGGCATAGAAAATATCGATAACTTCGGTGGATTCTACAGCCTGATTCACTATCTGTCGTATGGCCGTTTCGTAATCTTTCTTGCCACCCCTATCGCCCTCTCCCTCGAATTTAAGCAGTCGTGCCCTGACTACCTGAAAGAAACCGATTTCATCCGTCAAGGCGAGAGCTTCTTCATGCGGTACCGCCAGAGCAAATAGCTTGGAAAGCGCGGTCGATTCTTTGAGAAACCTTTCCTTGCGTTCCTTGGTGAGAATAAATTCCTCAGTCTGAAGAATGATAGAAAGCCTTTCGGAGGTATTAGCAGTGAAAAAGCGTTTGTAATCAAATCCATGAAACATCTGGCGAACGATTTCAATTTTCTCCAGAAGCATTTCCAGGGCTTTTTCTTGAGTCTCGACCGGGTCACCTTTTCCACCAGAGTGAGCGTAAAACGCCATAGCTTCTTTCAAAGCATTTCCTATACCGATGTAATCAACTATCAGTCCACCTTTTTTATCATCTCCGAAGACGCGGTTCACCCTGGCTATTGCCTGCATAAGGGTATGCCCTTTCATCAGCTTGTCGATGTAAAGTGTGTGCAGGCAGGGGACATCGAAACCGGTCAGCCACATATCCCGCACGATAACCAGTTTCAAAGAGTCTTTCGGGTCTTTCATACGTTCGGAGAGCAGGCGGCGGTCCTCTTTATTCGTCCGGTGATAAGCGGGGATTACCAGGCTCTCAGGGTCTTCCGGATCGTATTCCATTTTATCGGAAGATGAGGAGGTCATAACTACTTTTAATACTCCGGCTTTCAGGTCTTCATTGTGCCAGTGCGGTCTAAGTCGAATAATTTCATTGTAAAGAGCGACAGCAATACGGCGGCTCATGGTAACAATCATTGCCTTGCCTTCGAAGACTTCTGTCCGTTTTTCAAAATGAGTAATAATATCCTGCGCCAGATTCTTCAACCGTTTGGGATGCCCGACTATCGCTTCCAGCTTCGTCCATTTAGCCTTGGCTCTTTGGGTCTCCGGGGCGCCGTCATCGGTCATTTCTCTATCAAACTCATCTATCAGTCTCCGCCCGTCCGCCGTTAGATTGACTTTAGCCAGCCGGCTTTCATAATAAATTTTTACCGTAGCTCCATCTTCCACAGCCTGGGAAACGTCATATACATCTATATAATTGCCGAATACCGCCGGTGTGTTAATATCAGTGCTTTCCACTGGCGTGCCGGTGAACCCGATAAATGTTGCGTTGGGGAGGGCATCCCGCAGGTATTTGGCGAATCCATAGGCTTTACGTTTGCCAA
>CAYOHA010000277.1:0-3973 GCA_964403625.1 uncultured Dehalococcoidales bacterium
ATATGTTCCTTTTATACGTTCGATTTTCTCAGATAAAGCTCTCGCGCCATATTCAATCATCTTAGTTAGTTTTGGTCCTTCCCCCAATGAACTTGAATATGTCTCACTGACTATCGCCAATATCGGGACTTCAAACAAAATGGTGTCAAGCCAGTTACCCTCAATAGTGATTCTGAACTCATCTCCGCGATAATATGTCGTGACGTGCCTTCCTGGGTCTATTTGAAAATGTCGGAGATATTCTAAGAAGTCTTCCTTGAATACCTCAAGAGAACGTAGGTAATCAAGTTCTTTTTCAGTGAAAGATAACTCACTCAATCTACCAATTTCTTTATCTATTGCCTTGATGTGTGGTAATAGAATCGTACCTGGATAATTGCGTAGCTTGAACTCATATTTCACGGGTATGTTCGGAAATCTATGAAAAACACATTGCATCATAGTCAGCTTGTAGTAGTCGGTATCTAATAGTGAGCAGTCAATCACTTCTTTCTCCCCCTCTTACCTCATATCTCCTTCACAAGTTCATACGCATGGTCTGATATCCATTCCATTGCGAGCCTACGAGCATGCCACCGGTCCATGATGCGGACGTTCTTCTTCCTGTGCCAGATTAGGTCGTAGACATTGAACTCCTTGATGATATCATTACCTTGCCATACTGTGATACCTCTGGCTCGTCCTGCCCTCCATGACGTTATTACGACCTTCTTCATATTCATTCCTCCTTTAGCTTTTTATCCAGGTTCTCCAGTTCACGGATGGTGAACTTCTTCTTCTGATTTCTGACGACAACTCCTCCGTCCGTTTGCTCCATGAAGAACTCTATGAATGAGCACAAAGCATCTATTTCTCGTGCCGTCAATCGTACTGTCTTTGCCATTATTTATGCCTCCCTGTTAGTTTATCCCGACATCAACCGTCCGCATTACGTTCTACCAGCCATTCTACAGATTCTTGTGGTTCCTGAGTAGCTGTTTGTCCTTTATTACTTGTTTCAGTTACCCGACTGACTGGTGCTAATGCTAATTCCAGCCCGTTGTGATTCCCGGAACCGTGATTCCGGGAATAAGGCAACTCTGGGATTGTCTCAGATGAATATTTGAACAACTTATCGTTAAAATTTGTACTGGACTCTGTCTTAGGTCTTACTGAAGATGCTATTGGTAGCGCTATTGACGGCTGATTAGTATACTTGTGATCGGAAAAAGCCGTTCTATATTCGCCACTCTTCAGAAAGCCGTGGTCTTCACCCCTATCATACATGTGTCTATTGACCATAGTTTTGTATAGTTGTTGTGAGGGCATATCCATCGTGCTGGTGACGTCTCGAATTACAGTAATCGGTCTGGTGACCGGGCTGGTTAATGATAAAGGCTGCCTGTAGGAAAGGGCTTTTTCAGTATATCCTTCATCAAGGTCCCGACTTATACTATTGGCTATCTCGGTATCCAGGTTTGGTATTTCTGGTCCATTAGTTACTCGATTAACAGTTGGTTCGCTTGTTTGAGTGGGGCTTATCTCCGGCTTTGAAAGAAGGTCAACTCGATATTTAAGCTCCCGTGAACTATCACTTCGTAATGTTCCTTGCGATAACGGTATATATGTTCCAGCAACATCAGGTCCAATAGTTTTCTTTTGCTCTGAAGAATGGCTGGTACTCTTTATCAGTTCATTCATCGAAGTTTTTATATTCCCGGCTTTCTCTTTTACTCGCTGTTGTAAGTTATTGGTAGCTGGTCCTTCCTCCGATGATTGATCTGCTTCTGGTGCCGTTTGCGTAGTTTGTTTTGGTGGGTGAACCCCAGCATCTTTATCTGAAGAAACTTCCTGTTTTAGCGATGTTAAACCTGACGCTGGACTAGGAGGTTCAGTAGTTGTCCTCTGTACTGCAGTAAGGTTAGGGTTTTTTGTCAGTTCATCCACCGATGTGTGTATAATTTTAGCTTTCTTTGGTGTTTGTTGAGGTAATCTACGGGCAACTTTTTTCCTCACCGGAGGCTGACCTTCCTTCGGTACTGGCCTCGGAGTTAGTTGGGATGGAGGGACTCCAGAACCTTTATCCGAGGTTACTCCTTGCTTGGCTGGTTGGCTCGATACTGAGCTATCAAGCCTTCTTACTGTCTCCTGTGTTTTGGGTTGACTGAATCGCCGCGATATTTCATCAGCTATTCCAGGCTGAATTAGACCAGGTTTTTGGTCAGTGAAAACATTGGTCTGTACCGTGATCGGTTGTTGGGAGGTCAAAGCTATATATGTATGACTGGTACGTTCGGTTGATTCATCTGGTGATTGATTCTCTGTCGAGCTGGCTATTATCGGTGTGGTCGTTTGTTTGGCAGTCACACTACCGGAATCTGCTTCCTGCCGAATTTGTTTCTGTTCATAAGTATGCTTTAAAGAAGCTACAGTTTTGTCAATGCTCTCGCTGGCTGTGTAAGGCTGTGGCTCGAATCGACCAGGTTCTAAAGCTTCTCGATGAATAATCGGTGTCAACACCCTTGACAATGGCTGAGTTAGGTATCGTTGAGTTATAGGCGCCACTAACTTGGATAAAGATTGAGTCAAATTTTGAATCTGACGTCGTTGTCTAACCTTGGCTGGCTTTTCCTGTATACCTTCTTTCTGCTTGTCGATGATAGTCTCATATTGATGGGACTCGCCTGCACTACCCCTAATATCATCACTCTGGTAGATATGGGATAATCCAGACGCATCACTTATTTCAGCTTCTTCAGCATGTTGCTGATGTGCTACCTCCCCAGGTGCAAGCGTTAGAGAATCAGTACGCGAATTATAAGGCTGTTTATAGGTAAGGTTACCCAGTTTATGCAGAGATACAGGTGGTGATAAGAGATTCTTAATAACAGCCGGATAAGTATCATCCATTGATGAAACTGAATATTCTTCTTGAGTCACAGGCGCCGCCCTAGCGATATCAGCCAAAGTACGCCTGACTGTTACCTTCTCACTCCCGGAAGGTATAGTGGTAACGCGTTTGTGCCTGGTAGATTCTCCAGAAGTACGAAGCGGTTCCTTACTCGCTATTGGCTGTGTAGACGGCATACCGGTTACCAATGGGAAAGGTTTTTCTGAAATTACCTGATAGGTCTCAGCTTGTTCACTCTCTGATTGTGTTTCTTCATCGACTGGATAATGCTGGGGCGATTGTTCAACCTGAAGGTTTTGTGACAATGTCATTGTTTGTTCTGTCGGTTGCCAATCGGCAGACTCATATTGTTTACTAGATAACCTGGCACTCTGCCTTCGGCGTTGCCGAATCCAGGGCAGGCTAAGCGCTTGCTTCCATACGGTCGGCGAGGAAGCAAACCTACTTAAAATATATTGAGAAACTCCTGATATCAATGGCAGATCAACAGCCTTAATTGGAGAAAGTGACAGACTAGCACGATTGAAAACTTGCCTTGCCAGCTGGTTACTGGTACTGCCAAGATAACGTCGCTCGATAATCGGAGTAAAAGGTGAAATAGAGGGATTTGTTGTCAGTCGAGAAGTAAATAGCTGTTTAAGGTCAGCAAAACGCTGCACCAGCCAGGAGTTGAGTTTTTTACTCCATGGTGTTTTATTCGTTTTCTCGTTTGAGGTGCTGCCCTCTCTTGGCATTACGTTATCTCCCCTATCTAACGATTATTCGACTGATATGCCATGATGAGCCAGTTCCAGGGACTCTATGGCGACCGTAGCTTGATCTGCCTTAAACGCCGGACCTTCCCACCTGATCGGAAAGGCTCTATTCAATGTCCACCTCATCTGTTTACCCTGCTCCGCAGTACTGTACAGGGTTATCGTGACTTGGCGTAAGTCTAGTTTTTCACCTGTACGCATTTTCGTTTCCATGTCTTTGTACCAGTCGTAGAGTTCGTTGGAGGTGGCAAAGCCTCGCTTTAATGTGATATTGGTGTATTTGGTTTGACCCGGAAACTTGTGGGTATATTCGGCGAGTCCCCCCTCC
>CAYOHA010000278.1:0-3971 GCA_964403625.1 uncultured Dehalococcoidales bacterium
TGTAGGCTCTCTTTTCTCGACAAAGGCAGTGGCGCTTTCTTTAAAGTCTTCCGTTCTAAGAAGTCCCTGCCGTATATTCATAGTAAATTCTAGACTGGTCTCCAAATCTATACTCAGCCCTTTATACACGGCACGCTTGGCAGCTTGTACTGCTAATGTAGGATTTTTCGCTATCTTTTCGGCAAGCTCCATGGTAGCACTTTCTAGTTCATCATGAGGGACTACCATTGTTACCAGACCGATGCGCTCCGCTTCCTTAGCGTCAATCATCTCACTCGTCCAGATTACCTTTAATGCTTTGTCTATTCCAAGTAATCTTGGTAAAAAGTAGGCGCTACCTGCTGCTGGCACCATCCCCCTTCTAACATACCCAACGGTAAGTCTGGCTTTATCCGACGCTATTCTGATGTCACAGGATAAAGCGAGGTCGAGTCCTACTCCGACGGCTACTCCGTTCATAGCCGCAATTATCGGCTTGGAACATTCCTGGAACTGCATAGCAAACGGGGCGCGTCTTGCTCTAGTTGCATTTTGAGGTCTCTCCGGTCTCTGCTGTAATGCACCTTGTGCCATCGCTTTTACATCGGCTCCTGAGCAGAAAGCGTCGCCCGTCCCCGTAATTACTATTACTTTTATTTCATTATCCCTTACAGCATCGTCTACGGATTTGAATATACCCTCAAACAGTCCTGGGCTGAGAGCATTCATCTTGTCTGGACGATTTAGGGTTATAATAGCTATTCCTGCTCTCTTGGTATAAATCACATCTTTATCACCCATCTTAATAAATCCTCCTTCTAGCTCCATTAGCTAACCATCATTAATAGTTCTATTGGCTTGGATTAGTTATTTGTTCTAGGAAGACTCGTCTGAGAATATAATTTTCGTTTTGTAATCAAAGAGAGCAGACTTCAAGGTTTCTAAACTCACCTGCTCCATCTGAATATAGACCGGTCGTCTGGCTATTTCATTTAGGTCATGAGCATCCGAGCCCTGAATACAGGCATATTTCTTAGGGAAATTGCGCACTTGTCCTTCATTCCATGCGGCTTTGCTTTGAGGTATTGTAATTTCAAGGGCACTAAGGTATTTGCTACTGTGTATATCTTTTTTTACCTTGCGGGGCTCGTTTGTCTCCAGAAATCCGCTGGGCCATCTGTCTATATGGGCAGCAATGGCTATCCCTCCCCACTCATCTATTTTCTCTAAAACCTCTCCCATCCCATTAGCAGCTATGGTGTGGGCATCTCCCCATCCTTCCCGGACAATCCCGATATTATCGAGAAAATCCTCCAACTTATCAACCGGTATATCCACCTCAAATATCGCAAGGACATGCCCGCTTTTTGTTGACAACTCAACCCCCGGAAACACAAAGAGGCCATCCTTTTTAGCAATCTGTCTGATATCTTCGATTGCTCCGACCGTATTATGGTCGGTAATAGCAATGACTTCTAAACTCTTAGCAAGTGCCGTATCAATAATCTGCTCGGGGGTGACAGATTTATCGTTGTAACACATCGATTTTGGGGTATGTATGTGTAGGTCTACTTTTCTAAACTCCGGGTTTTTTATTTGACTCATTTTTCATCACCAAGAGTACAGATATCGGGAAGGTTACGATATTTGTCACTCCAGTCCAGACCATAGCCGACCAGAAACTTATTCGGAACGGTGAAGCCAAGGTAGTCAATGGGGACTAAGACCTGACGCCGGGAAGGCTTGTCAGCCAGCACACATAGTTTTAAAGATGCAGGCTTCTTCTCTTTTAGGTAACCCAGGAGGAAAGTTAAAGAGTAGCCTGTGTCCACGATATCTTCTACTACCAGTACGTCTCTACCTACGATTTGAGTACTGATGTCCTGTACAACCTTCACCTTCCCTGAACTCTCTGTGCCCTGACCATAACTTGATAAACGTATGAAATCTATCTCCAGGGGGATGTCAAGCAGTCGTATCAGGTCAGCCATGAAAATAAAGGAGCCTTTAAGAACACCTATCAACAGAGGATTTTTCCCCCAGTAATCCTTAGCAATTTCCGTTGCCAGATTCTTGACAGTAGCTTCTATTTCCTGTCGGCTAAACAGAATCTGTGGTTTAGATTGTGAACTCATTGTTATCTTGTTACAATGACCTTTCATCCGTTATATAAATCAGTAAAATCGATGCTGCCTTCTCCTGAGAATGAAGCCAGCCACAAGACCTAAAACTAGACCTCCGAGATGAGCCTGCCAGGCTACACTTGGCATAAAAGATAATATTAAGAAACCACCAATAACAGCTATCCATAAAGGTATCGGTACCGGTATCGGGATGATGAATACTGTCATCCTTGGTCTCAATACCGTCAACGCCCCAGATACGGCAAAAATGGCTCCCGAGGCGCCAATCGCAACTGAATATGCTGGTGCTAATAATAAATAAGCAATACTTCCCAGAATCCCTCCCAAAAAATAAATAGCAAAAAAAGTTCTCTCCCCAGTCAGTCTGATCAGGTAACTACCGAAGAAGTAAAGTGTCAGCATATTGGCTAATATATGCCATATCCTGGGGAAGGGTTCGTGAATAAACATACTGGTAACCATCGTCCACCATTGTTCGGGGAAGGTCAACCGCGATAGACCAAACAAATTAATAAAAAGTTCGGGTCTAATAGAAGTGGCAATGTAAATTATCAGATTTGCAATTATCAAGAAACCCAGAGGACTTAAATTGAAACCTCTTGTACCTTTATAACTCACTTTATACGCCATTCTTCGTTGACTATAATATTAACTAAAATAAAGAAACGATATATAAATAATACACTTATATAATAACCTCAGAGGTGTGATTGTAGCAAGGCAAGATTTGGCTAAGAAAACAGATAATATTATGACTACAACTAAAGATATAGTTATGATATATTATTAGACTAAATAGTCATTAGTTTATATAACTATTGACCCTGAATCCGGATAGGAGAATATAGTCCACGTGAAGCTTCTTAAAATTTTCGCACTCATTTTTCTCAGCTTTTTCCTCTTTATCTCTCTAGCTATATTTGGTATTGCCTTTATGGTTAAGAGTACTGCCCTGAATCCAGATTTTGTTACTTCTGAACTCGATAGGCTGAATATATCTGCACTTGTGGCGGAATTTAATGATATAGAAGCTCCTCCCGAAATGTCGAATCTAAACGAGGTAATTGTTGAGACCATTCCCAGAATCGAACCTTTAGTAAAGGAAAAGGCAAGTTCTGCTATATACTCTGTCTATGATTACCTTCTGGGGAAGACCAAGAATCTTGACTTGGCATCAATACTGAGAAATACTTTTTTTAGCACTGATTTTGTTTCCTCTTTGGTTGATAATATTGACTTATCTTCTCTTATCGGAGTACCTCTAAGCCAACAACTTGTCGGGGCAATTCCAGTAAAGATAGCAGACTTGGATATGTATATAGCAGACGCCCTTGATGAAGCTGAGCCCTTACTTAAAGAACAGATAGTTGCTGCTACCAACCCTTTGTGTGACTATTTATTGATGGAAAGCCGGACACTAAATATACCAGTTTCTCTAGGAGAGGTCAAAGAAATCCTGAGGGAGAACCTTCGGCGGACTTTTCTTGAATCGCCACCACTAGAATTAGCCTCGATGTCTCGAAGCACCCGAGAGCAGTATTTCAATCAGTTTTATCAAGAGTTTTCAGACACGGTGCCATCGATCTTCTATCTGGATGAAAGCTACATACCGGCTGATATGCCAGAAGATATTGCCAGTGCATTAACCGAAGCAGGAGATTATCTCGAGTCAGTAAGACAATACGTTGGATATTTTCAGTTAGGATATATCCTTCTCATTGTCTTTATGGTTTTAATTGTCCTGGGGATTATACTTATAATCCGCCGGGTAAAGGGCGTTACACGACTTCTGGGCATTCTCCTGCTGATCTGTGGAGCCATTGAGTATACCAGTGTCTGGGTCGTCAA
>CAYOHA010000279.1:0-3949 GCA_964403625.1 uncultured Dehalococcoidales bacterium
TACCCTTCTTATTCCTTTTATTTAGCTATATGAAAATTAGTTTCGCGGATAACTCGAGATAGAAAAGATACACTAAATACACTATACTATTATATGACAAAACGTATAGGAGGAGCGTTGCCCTCTCTCAAAAGCTATCTCCTCCCCTGTCAAGAGTAAGAGGTTTAAGGCGATAAGGGGAATCAGGAAATGCGGGTGAACGAATATGTAAAGTGCCGGGATTTTCCCTGTGATGATATACGACACGAGTGCTATCTCGTTCCTGATATTAACATCGAACCAGATAAAATTGCTATCGTAATAATTTCAGAATCGGCACCATTGAACCCTGATGATTACTACTATGCGGGAGGTGATTCTCTGTTTCAGCAGACCACGGTTCAGGCATTTAACGATGCCGGCGTGAAGGTCTCATACATCAAGGATATTCTTAATCTGGGTATATACCTCACCACGGCCGTGAAGTGTGGTAAGACAGGTTTTGGTATAAAGACCAGCACCGTAAAAGAGTGTTCACTTATACTGGAGAAGGAACTGGCTCTTTTCCCGGATGTTAAGGTACTAATGTTGATGGGTGACGTGGCAATTAAGGCTATCAACGAGATTGCCCGGAGGGCTGGCGATAAAAGGGTAATTCCAGCTGGTTCTACCTATAAAATACGAGGGCGGGAATACCTGTTCCAGGGCAGGAGGGTCTTCCCATCCTATCTTCAGGCTGGTCCGAGCTTCTTCATCGAGAAGAGCAAGCGGAGAATGATTACCGAAGATATCAGAGAAGCGATGAAATTAATACAGTAATAAAAGGAGATTATCTGTGGCTGATATCATAGCGCGTTGTGGTTTTGTATGCAGCCTCTGCCTGATTTATAAAGACAATTTGAAGGGTGAACAAGACCGTGAAAAATTTCGTGACGGTTTATTGAAATATTATGGTGATAAACTGACTCTTGAAGAATGTTACTGTGATGGATGTATGACCGACGATAGTGAAAACCCCATACGTATAAATAAAGAATGTAAAATAAGACCTTGTGTAATTGAAAAAGGTCTAGATAATTGTGCCTATTGTGAGCAGTATCCATGTACAATTATGGAACCCAAGATGATAAACTACCAAGAAGTAATAAAAAGATACGGGGCTTTTTTGCCGCAAGAGGATTATGAATTATTTGTCAAACCTTACGAAAACAGGAATGTCCTGGATAAAATAAGAAAGAGAGAGTAATAAAGAGGGGCGAAGCCCCTCTTAAAAAATACTTCCCCTTCCTTTTTCTAATGGGAAGGGGATTAAGGGGATAGGGTTAATATAGAGTGAAATACTGTGTTGTTATAATAGATGGTGCTTCCGGTTTGCCATTACCTGAGCGTGGTAGCAAGACCTGCCTGGAGCTAGCCTACACTCCAAACCTGGACGCTATGGCAAAGAAAGGCGTTCTGGGGATGGTGCGTACTATACCAGAGGGGATGGAACCTTCCAGTTCAAACGGATGTATGTCGGTATTTGGTTATAATCCGAAAACATATCAGGTAGGCCGGGCTGCTATTGAAGCCCGGAGCCTGAATATCCCAGTTGGTAGCGGGGAGGTTGTTTTTCGCTGTAATCTGGTTACCATTGCTGATGGCAGGATGCAGGACTACAGTGCCGGGCATATCAGCAACGAAGAAGCACATCAGCTAATTGAAGCGTTAAATAAATCTTTAGGCAGCGATAAGGTACAATTTTACCCAGGCTTAAGCTACAGGCATATTATCAAGATAAAGGGCAGGGAAGATACGCTGTTGGCTACCTGTACTCCGCCTCACGATATCCCGAATAAGCCCATCGACGAATATATGCCTAGCGGTCCTGGAAGTGACTTTTTAATTGAGTTAATGAAGAAATCCGAAAGCGTGCTTCAGGAACACCCAGTATGCAAAGAGAGGAAGCTAAAAGGCAAACCTCAAGCTAACATGATATGGCTATTTTGGGGCAGTTCAAAAGAACCAGATATACCTTCCTTCAAGCAAGTCTATGGACTCGATGCAGCGGTGACATCGGCGGTGGACGTTATCCGGGGTATAGCACAAATGATAGGCATAAAAGTGCTGGAGATTCCGCGGGTAACGGATGGTATGGATAATGATTTTACAGGTCAAATTAACGGAGCCCTAGCAGCACTTAAGAGTTATACCCTAGTGGCGATCCACATTGAAGCACCGGACGAGGAGGCTCATGCCGGTTCAATTGACAATAAGGTGAAAGCGATAAACATAATAGACAGAGAAGTGATCAGCAGGCTGAGTACCTGGAGAGGGAATACCCTCCGGGTGCTGATAATGCCGGACCATCCCACCCCGATTGAAATCCGTACTCACAGCCCAGACCCTGTTCCATTTATGTTATGGGGAGAAGGTTTTACCCCTAACAGAGCGAAAAGACTCACCGAAGTTGAAGCTAAAAGTACTGGCCTTTTTATTACTGATGGGTATAAAATAATGAGTAGGTTATTGGGGAAAGGTTAAATAAAAAAATGGCACTCATTGTTCAAAAATATGGCGGTTCCTCGGTTGCGGATGCTGAAAAAATCAAGAACGTTGCCAAGCGTATTGCTGCCACTAAAGATAAAGGTAATAAGGTAGTAGTTGTCGTTTCGGCAATGGGAGATACTACAGATGAGCTTATCAAGCTGGCATATCAGATTAATAATAGCCCTGATATGAGGGAGCTTGATGCTCTGGTATCTACGGGAGAGGTTGTCTCCAGTACCTTGTTGACAATGGCACTTGAAGCAATAGGTTATGAAGCAATAAGCCTTAACGGCGCTCAAGCAGGCATAAGGACGGACTCTTCATATAGCCGGGCTATCATCACTAAAGTAGAATCAGAACGAGTAGTCAGGGAACTTGATAGGGGTAATATTGTTATTGTGGCGGGTTTTCAGGGTATAACCGAGGAGATGGATATAACTACATTGGGGAGGGGTGGCTCAGATACTAGCGCGGTAGCACTGGCAGCCAGTCTGAAGGCTGATGTATGCGAGCGTTATACCGATGTGGATGGGATTTACACAGCAGACCCGCGTGTCGTTCCAGAAGCAAAGCCTTTGGCAGAGATTAGTTATGAAGAAATGCTGGAGCTGGCAACTTATGGTTCTAAGGCAATGCATCCACGGGCGATTGAACTTGGAGAGTTATACAATGTTCCCATTCGGGTAGCTTCTAGCTTTACCGATAGTCCGGGAACATTAATTCACGGAGGGGTATCTATGGAAGTACGGAATAAAGTAAGAAATATAGCCCATGACTTGGATGTGGCTAAGATAACAGTAGTTGGCGTCCCTGACCGACCGGGCATTGCTGCGGCTCTCTTCGAACCACTAGCCAGGGCAAATATCAGCGTTGATACCATCGTTCAGAATGCCAGTATTGAAAATATTACTGATTTGACCTTTACCGTGGCTAAAAGCCAGCTGGTGAAGGCAATGGAAGTAGTAAGCCCGATCGCCAGGTCAATCGGTGCCAAAGAATGTGTCAGTGATTCCAAACTGGGCAAGGTCAGTATCATCGGCACCGGAATGCAGAATGCTCCTGGCTATGCAGCCCGGATGTTCCGGACGCTCAGTGAGCAAGGCATAAATATTCAGCTTATCTCAACTTCAGAAATAAGAATAACCTGTATTATTGACGAATCCCAGGTCAAGGACGCCGTTCGTGCCTTACACCGGGCATTTGAGCTTGACACGGTAGGATAGCTAGCGAAATATCAAAAACAAAAGGGTAGTAATAACGAGGAAAATAGGATGTCATATTTAGAAGGAGAACAGACAAGACTGAGAAGGCAGTCCAGCAAGCAGGCCGTAGTTCTTGCTATGGAAGGTCGCTGGAGGGAAGCGGTAACAGCTAACAAAAGCCTGATAGAAAACTTTCCCAATGATGTTGATGCTCATAACCGTTTGGGTAGAGCTTATAT
>CAYOHA010000280.1:0-3866 GCA_964403625.1 uncultured Dehalococcoidales bacterium
GCAAGGATATAATTGCAGAAAAGAGAAAGTTATTTGATAAAAAACCAATCGAACTACCGGAAATCAAATTATATCAATAGTTGTAAAAGGGGCTTTATTTTAGTGAGAGGGTTTATTCTTACCTATCCGAGTATAATACTCTTCAGGTATATACGCAGGGTCCTTATAAAAGGCAAAGTGGCATGACCCGTGGTATATCGGTTCGGACACGATATGGACTGAACTAAAATCGCCGGATTTTTCGATGTCCAGCCTCTCCATTATCGGGCAGTGTACGCAGTAAATCGGAAAGTTTTTCATCCCCCAAGTGATGCGATGTGGTTTCTTGACTATGGACAGGCCTACTTCCGGATTATAACCACCTTTCTGTATTATTCTCTCCCCTGAGCCGCAGGGCTTCATAGTAATGCTGACTTTTTCGTCATCCTCCTCGATAGTTATAGGCTGCAGATGTCCTCGTAGGCCAGCTACCAAATTTTCCACCCTGGAACGGAAGTCAGTCTTTTCGGACGGCTTAAAAACAGTTTTCGCTTCGATGGTGTGTGCTTCTCTTTCAGCCTCTTCCACGGCATCAATTCCGTACTTTTTATAAATATAAGTCTGCAGGCCAGTAACCCAGAACATATATCCGTCATGAAGATAGTTGAATTCCTGATATATCCTTCTAGCTAAATCTTTAGCCTTTTCCTTGTTTCCAGCCTCGATGGCCTCCAACACGAGGTCAAGTGTCCGCGTCCCCATTTCGTTGAGTTCTTGATCGGTGAATACCCTTTTACCAGTCATAAATATCTGCATCTTCCTTCCCCATTATTTAAGCGATGTCCTGTTGACAGTTATGTTTGTATTTTGTCATTACATTAAATCGCTCGACCTTTTCTTGTCAAACAGCTCTCTAAATATCCTCGTAAACAAAAAGGGCAAAGGAAACATTCGGGCATGATACCATAGTATTTTTAACTGATCCTCAAAACGAGGGGAGCCTTAAACCATATGCCGGTATTTAAAATATTTCTATCGATGAAAACGAATTGGCGGTTGCTACCCAGTTCAAAACGCGCGATGCTCGCTTATAAAGTAGAGGATAAGGTCGTCTAATGAACCTTACCTCTTCCCTCCTGATACGTTATAATAGCTAGGTAATTATCTAAAATTACCTAATAAGGAGATCATGACATGATAAAAGGGAAATTTGTTTTAGGGATAGTAATTCTAAGCATATTTACCTTGTTACTTGGCGCCTGCGCCGGACCGGCAACCAGCAAACAAGGAACAATACAGATTTATGTTACCGATGCTCCGCCTAAAGAGGTAACTGCCATGGAAATCAAAACCAGTAATGTTGAAGCTCACATGAGCGAAGCAACTAAAGACCAGTGGGTTAGCCTGCTGAAAGACCCACCCGTTTTCGACCTGGCAAAGGCGACTGGAGTTAATGTCTTACTCGGTACTTCCGATGTCGCCGCCGGTAAATATACCCAAGTGAGACTAGACATCACCGATATTACCGTGACTCTTAACGGGAAACAGGTAAAGGCTACCGTTCCAAGCGATAAGCTCAAGCTAGTAGGAGAGATAACGGTGGAGGAAGGAAAGAAAACTTCCATTAGCCTGGATTTCGATGCTGAAAAATCCCTCGTTCTTGCAGGTCAGGATAAGGTATCCCTTAAGCCGGTTGTAAAACTTGTCGTTGCCAAACCCGGCGAGGCATTGGAAACACCTGTAGGAACAAGTGGCCTGAATATGCAAAACCCCGATCAAGCTAGAGCCAGTGAGACGGTAGTCATAAAGATAATTGACGATGCCGGTAAGCCTGTATCAGGGGCGCGTATCTACAGTCCTGAATATCTGGGAGATACAGCTAAAGATGGCAGTCTGGTTACCTTCTTTAAAGAGCCTGGCGATTACGAGCTAGTTGCCAGGAAAGGAAAAACCGGAGAGCCAGGATTTGCTGAGGCACAAGGCATGATAAGCATTATCCCCAGTCCTATTGAGTTGCAGGCTTTTAACGGGATATCACCGCTTCTGCCACCGGGTGAAACCTATACCGGAGACCAGCACTATAAACCAGAGATGCCAGTTAGGTTCAGTTTTAAAAACACTGGCGATACAGAAATAATCCTGAATAATTCAGCTCCCTGGAAGATACAAAGTCGAGAAGGGGCAATAGTCTTTGAACCTATTGCTCTACAGGTTATAGTCCAGTTGGCACCTGGCGAACATAAAGAGTGGACTTGGAATCAGAAAGATAATGATGACCGCCAGGTAAGTGAGGATGGCTATGTGGTAGTCCTCAAGTGTTCCGAGGGTGAATATCACCTCCGTTTTTGGATTATACCCGAAGGAATGACGCCATAGACCATTATCGGGGATCAGGTGAAGGAGAATCAGAAAATCGTACAATCACTAATGATGAGTTTAAGTGGCTAGGAGCGGGCAGGACATGCCAAGATAGTTGATGTCAAAGATGACGACTACAGATTGTGATGTCCTGCGAGGTAAAGGCTATCACGAAGAAGTGGTCAACGTAACAATTGTCCAGAATGTTAATTTACTCTTAGAGTAAATGGGAAATAATAGAGTCATATGTCAATATCGAATTCCGATGTTGTTCAATGGTGAAAGGCCTATATTTAGAATTTACCAGGGGGAGCAGAAATGCTCCCCAACTTTTTTCTTTCAGTAACGGGGTTCGTGGGTTATTCTTCGTCCGGTTTGTCGTCGAAGTTCTTTGTAGCTGAGACTTCCAGGAAGACGACGGGCTTGGTGACGTTCTTAACGTGTAACGGGCAATGTTTCAAGCCGGGCGGCATAGAGATAATCGTTGGGGTACTAAAAGTATGTTTTTCAAGCTCATCACCGAGGCACATGCTGACTTCCGCTCCCAGTTCAGTGGGATTTTCCGGATCACCTGAGAGGAAGCAGAGCAACTCATGGAAACCATGTGCATGATTATACTCCACGTCATAGTTTGATATTATGCAGTGGTAACCCAGAGTCATGCCGCTTTTGTACTCGTTGTGATGAGCCCATATCGATGTACCGGTCCAGCCCGGTTCATAGTCTATGAAAAGAGGCCCCTTGACTATATTCATCCAGTATTTTTTTCCGTATTTGGGATACTCGTGACCCTCTTTCAGGGTCGTCGTGGAAAACATGTCTTTTTCATCGGCCTCCGCGTCCAGCTTGGCCTGGTATTCCGGGGCATTTATTATCCTGAGCAGCACGAAGGGTCTGGAGTACTTGTTAACGGCGATGGGACCGTGCTTTAGCCCCGCCGGAATGGAGACTACCGTGGCGTCATTGATGATGTGCTCTTCTTTATCATCGCTCAGGCTAATTCTAACTTCTGCTCCTAAATCTCTGATATTTTCCGGATTTCCACCAAGGAAACAAAAAAGTTCGTGTGTATCGTGAGTACGGCTTTCAGCAAGAGACCAGTTGAGATTGTTGATACAATGATATTCAAAGATTACTCCCGCATTATCATCATCGGTGTGTTTGAATATGCTCGCGCTACCAAATTCTTCCGTTGCCTTGTAAAAAGGCTCTCGTATTATATGTGTACCGTATTTTGTATCCGGCATTTTTTCTCCTTTCATCGCCACTGCTATATTAGTATTATTTCCTGTTTTTATCAAATTCAAGATAGCTTAAGGTGGGTCGCATACGGTTATCTGGACAGAATATTAACAGTATCTTTAACACTTGGCCAGTCGTACGCGCAAGAAATCAGACATCCCGATGTTTTTATTAAGGTAATAATAAATCCAACAAAAGCTTGTGTTGTGACTTATGCAAAAGGAGCTGATACTGTAAGTCCATCCGCAGTTATCTATGTCTGGAGTAGTTAAAAATTTAGGGGCGGC
>CAYOHA010000281.1:0-3841 GCA_964403625.1 uncultured Dehalococcoidales bacterium
CCGGTGAATAGCGGTTTTGCAGACCGCCGCCTTAACCACTTGGCTACGTCGCCTCTGAGAAGCCACCAAACTACAACGAGCTACTTGGTTTATGCTTCTGTTTTATTATAAAGCGATAATAACCCGAGGTGCAAGCTATCGTTTAATGGCTTTTGTCGAAATTTTCATCAGTGTGTAATTCAGCACTAACGTATTGTCATTACGAGACCATCCCGACTTAGTCGGGAGGCGAAGTAATCTGGTGGGGTGATAGAAATAGAGTGTATTTGCTGACACCTTTTACATTTGCGACTTAGTTTATTAAGCTGGAACACCACCTCCCCAGATTGCCACATCCCGATTACATCGGGATTCGCAATGACAGAGTGTTAGAAATTGCTTCCTTCCGGTTATATCGGCATCGAGTGACGGAGTGTTGAAGATTGCACACCCCGATTACATCGGGATTCGCAATAACTGTGTGTTAGAAATTGCTACCTTCCGGTTATATCGGCATCGAGTGATGGAGTGTTGAAGATTGCATACCCTGATTTCATCGGCATTCGGCATGACAATAGGGAAAAGTTCAGAAAAAACAAAGCTAATTAAGATATACCTATCCTTTTTATTTCATCAGCGTTATAATGAGTTGAAACGTTTAGAAACTTTAAGGTAACAAACGGGAGGCTCCTGATGAAAAAGTTGATTTTTATTACAGGTCTTTTACTAATAGTGATACTTTTTGGAACCATTTCCTGTGGTCAGGCCAGGGTTTCAGAGGAGGACTACGAAATTGAAGAGGAAGAGTCTTTTACAGGCGTAAGCCCTCCGGCACCGGAAGTAAAAGTTAGAGAAGAGGGAGGGATGATTGTTACCCAAGTACCACCGATGGAAGTGGATCTTGGTCTGGATTCAAGCGAGCAGTGGGCTACCGAACGGATGATAGTCCGTACCGGTAATGTAATACTGGTCGTAGAGGATGTCCCTGTCGCTATCGACGAGATTACCTTGATGGCTGATAGCTTTGACGGATACGTTGTTTCTTCGAGTGTGTGGAAAGAGGGGGAAAGACTGGTTGGCAATATAACCATCCGGGTGTTGGCTGAGTATTTTGATGATGCTATGAGTGCGCTGCGTGATATGGCCGTTGATGTAACATCGGAGAGTTCAACGAGCAAAGATGTCACTGAAGAGTATGTCGACCTGACTGCTAAGCTGGCTAACCTTGAAGCAACCGAAAAGCAGTTGCTGGTCATAATGGAGAAGGCGGAGACTGTTGAAGATATCCTTGAAGTCCAGCGAGAACTTACCAATGTAAGAGGTGAAATCGAGCAGACGAAAGCCCGTATGCAATATCTGGAACAGACCTCGGCTACCTCACTCATTGAGATATACCTGGAACAGTCCAAACTCGATGTTGATTTTCATGCTCAAAAAACCAGGGTAAAAGCGAGAGAGGAACTATGGTTTTACGGTGAGATCGCCGGCGGTTTCCCTCCTTATAGCTTCGAATGGGACTTTGGTGATGGCACTACCAGCACCGAGGAAGCTCCAGCCCATACCTATAAGACTGATGGTCAATATACTGTCTCCCTGACGGTAACCGATGACCGGGGCAATACCGATACTGAGACCAGGATTGACTATCTCACCATTCTCCCCGGCTGGAAGGCCGGTAATATTGCCAGCAGTGCCTGGAATGGTCTGGTTGGCTTCGGCCGTGTCCTGGTAAATATCTTTATCTGGCTCGGGATTTTCAGCCCGGTATGGATAATTATCGGCCTAATAATCTGGTGGTTACTTCGCCGCCGGAAGAAAAAGGCTCAGTAACTTTATCAAAAAAGAAGACCAGAGGTTGAGAATATCTTCAATTGAAAAGAATGCTAAAAATCCAGGCTAATATCGCCATAGCAAGCCTTCTTCAGGCGTAATTTGGCTTTATTTTGGTCTTAGACTTCTATATAATCAATACAAACTCTTGATTGAGGTTTTAAAATACCATGAGTAGTCTGGAACAGGAAATAGGCGATTTACTCCGTCAAAAAATGCTGACTCTGGGGGTAGTTGAGTCGGCTACCGGAGGGTTGATTTCTCACCGTATCACCAACGTGCCGGGGAGTTCCGATTACTATAAAGGGTCGGTTACTGCCTACAGTAATGAGACCAAGATTAAGGTAATTGGAGTAAAGAAGGAGACCATCGACAAGTATGGTGCGGTGAGTCCTCAGGTGGCTGAGGAGATGGCACAGGGGGGTAAGAAAGCACTATATGTGGACATCTGTCTTGCTGATACCGGTATCGCTGGTCCCGGAGGGGCTACTCCGGGGAAGCCGGTAGGGCTTTTTTATATCGGACTGTCGCATCAAAGTAAGAATTACAGCCAGAAGCATGTTTTCGGACGTGACCGTGAGCAAAACAAACGGGATGCTGCCGAAGCAGCCCTGGGCATACTCAAAGAATTCCTTCTGCTCTTAAAATAGGTCTATACTTTAATTAGCGTGTTACTCGGTCCATACACTGTTTCAGTTGTTGTCAGTTCAGCTGTAAGTATCCAATCGTTCTAAAGGCTGTTTTTTATATAAATATCAAAGCGGGTATAATAGCAACAAATGAATAAAAGAGTGCCCTATCTGGTAAAACATAAGCGAGTGCCAATAGAGATTAATGACCAGTTCCTTCGTGCCATCGAGATAATGGAGGATACCGGTAAGAACATCTTCGTTACCGGGCGCGCCGGCACCGGGAAATCGACATTGCTGGAATATTTCCGCGATATTACGAAGAAGAATGTCGTGGTACTGGCGCCCACTGGCGTGGCTGCCCTTAATGTAAGAGGACAGACTATCCATTCATTTTTCAAGTTTAAGCCCGGCATTACGCCGGAGCGGGTGAGGAGGTTACGGTCAAGTAAAGATAGTGAAAGCGTCTATCACAAGCTGGATATTATCGTCATCGACGAAATTTCAATGGTGCGTGCCGATCTGCTGGACTGTGTTGACCGGTTCCTGCGTCTGAACGGTCCTGAAGCCGATGAACCTTTCGGCGGCATCCAGATGGCATTCATTGGCGACCTCTACCAGCTACCCCCTGTGGTTACCAGCAGTGAGAAGGAGGTCTTCGAGTCATTTTACGAGACACCCTACTTCTACGGCGCTCGGGTATTTGACTCCTTAGAGATGGAGCTGGTGGAACTGGAGAAGATATATCGCCAGAGTGATGAGGAGTTCATATCCCTCTTGAATTCCATACGTAACAACTCTATTACCGCAGAAGGTCTGGAGCTTCTTAACCAGAGATACCAGCCGGACTTTGAACCACCGCCAGACCAATTCTATATCTATTTGACCACTACCAACCAGCTCGCTGAGGAAATTAACAGCCGGCGCCTGGCAGCACTCAGACACAGACTCTATATATTCACCGGAAGCATTACAGGGGATTTCGGCCAGGAATACCTGCCCACCAAAATCGAGCTTCAGGTTAAGGTGGGAGCTCAGGTTATGATGCTCAACAACGATAGCGAGGGGCGCTGGGTCAACGGTAGTATCGGTAAAATAACCGAGATAGTTCAGAACCGGAAAGGTGAGGACATAATTGTCGCCGAGCTTGACGATGGCGAAGAGGTGGAGGTCACGCCATACACCTGGGAGATATACCGCTTCTTCGTTGATAATGGGCAGCTAAAGTCGGAGACTGTCGGTAAGTTTAGCCAGCATCCGTTGATGTTAGCCTGGGCAGTAACCATTCATAAAGGTCAGGGGAAGACATTCGACAGGGTGATTATTGATATCGGTAGAGGCACCTTTGCCCATGGCCAGATGTACGTCGCCCTCAGCCGGTGTACCACTCTTGAAGGCATTGT
>CAYOHA010000282.1:0-3839 GCA_964403625.1 uncultured Dehalococcoidales bacterium
ACTTCTGCCACACAGTCGGGTAGGTGAAAGAATGCCCCTGTGGATGAACCGTTTAAGGTCACAGAAATTACTCGATGCCATTATAAAATACGAAGACTTCCCCATTCTGCTCGAAACCTGGCGTACCTGTTTAGTAGATGAATTCGATCTGGATAGTCTTAAGCAGCTACTGGCAGAGATTGAATCAGGCATAATACGCTGGTCAGAGGTTTACACCAGATACCTTAGTCCGATGGCGCAACACATCACCTGGCGGCAGACTAATGAATATATGTATATGGGTGATGAGCCGCCGGCCGGCACTACATCCAGTTTACGTGACGACCTGCTCAAGCATGTTGTTTTTACACCTGGCCTTCGCCCAACCATTTCCCCTGAACTGGTGACGCAGTTTGAACAAAAGCGTCAACGACTTGCTCCGGGATATTCACCGGAAGACCCTCGTGACCTCGTGGACTGGGTCAAGGAAAGGCTGCTAATTCCTGCCTCAGAGTGGGAAAAACTGCTGCAGGCGATATACCGCGATCATAATGTCAGTCCTGATATGCTTCTGGGATCCGTTGTCAACAGACTTATAATGATTGCTCCTCCGGACGCTTTTGAACCGCTTGTAGTAGCTTTGGAAAATCTCCCAAGAATCTCTTATGGTTTCTTTGGTACCACTGATATACCTACCCGTCCATTATTACCATCAGCGACTAATATTTATTATAATAACAAAACGGTAGGGATCCCCGAAGGTGACCGAGATGAGACACTGATCACGCTTCTGAGTGAATGGCTGCAGTTCTACGGTCCAACTGACCTGACATCCATTGCTGCCACTCTGGGAGTTGAATATTCCAGTTTCTCACTAGCACTAGAAGACCTTATCGACTCTCAGAAGGTTATTACGGGACAATTGGTGACTGGAGCTGTCGAAGAACAGGTCTGCGACAGTGAAAATTACGAAGCCCTACTTCGTATGTCACGGCGTGCTGTCGTCCCTGTCTTCGAGGCAAAAGAGAGCAAGTGGTTACCACTATTCCTGGCTCATTACCAGGGAGTAGGCAAGTCCAATAGGGATATTGATAGCCTCTTCCGCTGTCTGGAACAACTACGCTGTCTTCCAACAGCAGCGGTACTTTGGGAATCAGAGATATTTCCTGCCCGGTTACATGCCTACTCCACATTGTGGCTGGATTCAGTCATACAGGAAGGCAATCTCAGGTGGGTAGGTAGTGAAAAGCAAACAGTAACTTTTTGTTTTGAATCAGACCTTGCGCTGATGCAAGCAGATATAAGCACTAACACCACACCACAATCAAGCCTACCGAAACAAGAGGGCAAACCTGAAAAGGTTATTTTCCCGGATGCAATGGGACGCTATGATTTTTCAACCCTACTGACAGTCACAGGCTATCGCCCTAGTGAACTATCCGACCGCTTATGGGAAGGAGTATGGCAAGGACGAATCACTAATGATACCTACACTGCCCTGCGTAAAGGTATCATGACCCATTTTACACCACCGCAGACTGTTCCTTCTCGGGAACACGACCGCCGGGCTGGTCGTGTCAGTTTCTCCAGATGGAAGGCTTCCATTCCTTTTGCCGGTAACTGGTTTCAATTACCTCCCGTTCAGCCAGTTGAAGATATTCTTGAAAGTGAAGAGCAGGTAAAAGACCGCGTGAGGGTATTACTAGAACGATACGGCATTCTCTTTCGTGAATTACTTGAACACGAGTCTCCCATCTTTCGTTGGGGAAAAATTTTCCGGACATTACGTTTGATGGAACTATCAGGCGAAATTCTGGCAGGCTACTTTTTCCAGGATATTCCTGGACCGCAGTTTATGACACCCCAGACGTTACAGATTCTAATGAGTAAACTTCCTGAGAACGTGTATTGGCTTAATGCCACAGATCCGGCTTCACTTTGCGGCATCCAGATCAAAACTATTAAGAGAAACCTGCCAAAACGTCTCGTCGGCAATCACTTGGTCTACCACGGTACGCGGCTAGTGGTTGTATCACAGAGTAATGGCCGTAATTTAACTTTCCATGTACCTCCTGATGATTCACACTTGCCGGAATATCTCGGCTTTCTGCAGCATCTGCTTGGTAGGCAGTTCCTACCTCTACGTCGTATCACTATTAGTACAATCAATAAAGAAACAGCAGCCGCAAGCCCCTATATTACTGCACTCAAGGTTAGCTTCGATACTATGGCCGAGGGTGAAAATATTATCCTTTATCGTAAGAGAGAATCTAAAGTCTAATAATCTGATAATTAGATACGAAATGATTCAGCGTTCTCTTCTGTGGTCCAACCTAGGCAATCTGAGATGTGAGTTATATCCCAGAATCTCCATTTATTAGACGATACACCGTAGAATATTTCGAACTTAATATTCTGATTTAGCAGACATTTCTCAACTAATGACACCAGGTCCCGGTATAAAAATAAAGTAGCATATTCACGAATGTTGCGAGGACGGTTACCTCTGTTAACAGTACCAATCCGGATACATACAACCTGCATACCAAATTTTTCTGCATAATATCGTCCTAAAGCCTCTCCAAATGCCTTGCTGACTCCATAATACCCATCTGGGCGAATAGGCATAGTGTGGTCTATTTTAGGAATATTAGACGGAGTAATTCCTTCGTATCTTCCGGCTACAATACTACGATAAGGCTCATCTTGTTCATAAAGTCCCATTACATGATTAGAAGAAGCGAATATTACTTTTTTTACCCCTGCTTTGTGTGCTACTTCAAAGACAGATCGTATTCCTAGGATATTCGGGCTAACGATAGCATCCCATGAATCATTCGCATTAGCATTAGCCGCCAGGTGTACCACTGCATAGGTATCATTAAAAATAGAGAAGAGACTATCGTAGTCATTGATATCAGCGATCGTAACAGGAAGATCCTCCGATCCTCTAAGATCTATGCCGGAAATTGCCCATCTCTCCTTTAGATGCTCGTATATAATGTGCCCGATACATCCGGAAATGCCTGTTATCACAATTTTTTTATTTTTAGACATTGTCCCATACCTGTTACAATATGCTGTCAGCCATTATTACTATCTAGAATGGAAAAGTCAATTCAAACTAAAACAATGATCTTAAGATTAATAATGTGCTCCTTTTCAGACAATATCCCGTAGCCTGGTTTTTATTGACATTTAGCTTGAAGTGTAAGTAGAATATTAGAGTATTAATCACATTAAGAAAGGAGTAATCAATGGCTGGAGGATACATGGGAAAAATTCTCTGGGTGAATTTGTCAACCGGAGAAATCAAGGTAGAAGAACCTGAGGAAAATCTCTATAAAGATTTTATTGGAGGCTATGGTATCGGTGCAAGGCTTATATATAGCCGACAGAAAGGAGGTGTAGACCCGCTGGGACCTGATAATACCCTTGGACTGATTACCGGTCCGCTTACCGGTACTCCTCACATCGTAGGCACTAGGTATCAAGCAGTAGCAAAATCTCCGCTCACTGGAGGTTGGGGAGATGCTAATTCCGGAGGAGATTTTGGTCCTTACCTGAAATTTGCTGGCTACGATGCTGTCTTCTTCAATGGAATCGCAGACAAACCAGTCTATCTATTTATTAACAATGGCAAAGCTGAATTGAGAGATGCAAAAAAACTCTGGGGGAAAGGTTCCTATGAAACCGAAGACCTTCTACGAGCTGAACATGGTAAAGATACCTGTGCTTCCTGTATTGGTCCCTCAGGAGAGAAGGTTGCCCTGATATCTTGTATCGTCACTAAGAGAGGTGCCGCTGCTGGACGTTCCGGTCTTGGAGCAGTAATGGGTTCTAAGAAACTAAAGGCGGTA
>CAYOHA010000283.1:0-3831 GCA_964403625.1 uncultured Dehalococcoidales bacterium
ATACCTTTTCAACTCCGGTGATTCTTAGTGAATGCATGAATACCTGGAGGGAATTCATCGCGATTAATGGTCTCCAGGTCTCATTAATATATGGCTACAATTCCGCTACGGAATACTGGGTATCACCTAACATTGACGATGAAATACAATGCGGGTATGGTTACTATATAAATGCAAATGAAGAAACGGTGGCACATGCCGCTCCGGATACAGGTGCGACCCCATCTCTCATACCACTAGGCAGAGGTGTACATTTAATAGGCACACCGCAACTCTTACTGGAGGATATTGATGTAGCTTCTGCCCTGAGCACGGTTTATGAGGCTACGAATGGTGAAATCGGCTATGTCTTGGTGGTAAGTCCGTACATTAACGGACCTAACGATTGGGTCTATGTCAGAGATGAAAATGACCCACCGACAATGGCCATCGGAAGGGCATACTGGTTGGTAATGGAAAACGATGGCAACTATTTTCAATAGATTCTGTATGTAAAGAGTGATGATTAGGTTACCAGCGGTGCCAGGATGATATTGCGTGTGGTCCTATTTTGGACAATATATCGGTTGATATAAAAATTTGTAGCAGACAAGACATCATCTGACAATCGAGGCCTCTCTGACAGCATTATCTGTCGGTGGTAATTGTCGAGCATCTTGTCGCCCGCCAGGCTCTTGCCATCCAGAAACGTTAATTGCTATTTGCATAAGTGAGGCATGAACCATAATTGCATACGTAATTCCGTCCTGTTAAATCTACATTTTTACGATTTATCTTGCTATTTGATGCCGGCTTAAAGATTGGAATCACCTGCGTACAAACAAGCTGTCAAAGCTGTATGGCTGTTTGCCCACTATGTATATATACACTGAGATAATAATAATAGCGGTATCAAGCGCGAAGGCCAGTGAGATAGGAAGAATTATAGCTTCACCAAAACAGCTGCCGCAGAATGATTCTCCCGAAACGGCTGAGTTAACGTTTGCGGCCAAAAAGCTTAAAGCCAGGAGCAGAGAAATTAATGAGCTTGGTCTTATCTGAATACCTAGAAGAAGGAACGAACCTGTAAGCAGTTCGACCCACGGTAATGCGTATGCATAGGCTGTTGCCAGCATATGCGGCAGCAGATGGTAGCTTTCGACGATAGCAACAAATTGAGAATGCATGGGTAGTTTGTAAATAGCAGAAAACACGAATATAATGCCTATGAGCAACCTGAAGAATATGGCGGGATATTTGTTCTGAAAAATTGTAGCGGATCGCCTAATCTTATTGTTTATCATTGGTATCAAGCTTCGCTAATTCATTATCGATGGCATTATACAAGTCATCCAGGGTACCGGGGCTTTTATCATATTCCTTTCCGTTAATGAACATAGAAACTTCCTTTACACCACGGGCAATTGCCTCTTCTTTGGATTTTTTTACAGTTTCCGTGTACTTTCCGCTGTCCAATGCATCATTGAAACGTCCCATATCCAGTCCCACGGCTTCAGCTAAAGCAAGAAGCGAGGGCATATCATTGGGGACGCTCTGAATAAGCCGGTCGTGAAATTCCCAGAATTTTCCCTGCTCGCCGGCCGCTTCAAGCGCTTCAGCGAGTTTTTCATAAAAGGCTGAGAAAGCATAGTGGTGATGTATTACTCTTATTTTCCCCGGATAAGCATTTAACGCCTGAAGCACCATTACTTCTTTTTCGATACATATATGGCACCCCAGGTCCGGATATTCATCAATTGTGATAGGGGCATCCTGGTTTCCGCGCTGCCAGGTAATCAGTTCACTGTTTACAGAATCAGGTGCAGGTTCTGTCGTTGTAACAGGTGCAGGTTCTATCGTAGTATCAGGCGCAAGCTCTGTGGTTTTTTCAGGTTTAAGCTCAGTTGTGCCGCTATTCCATATTATGCCGCCAATGGCCATAATTATTATAGCTATTATTATCACGCTGGCCGCATATTTCCAGTTACGCAAGCATCTTCTCCATAGGTTCTGACTCTGTTTAAAAGGACATCGGGGTATAGATTTAGAACAAATTCATGCTGAGATAACGTTCGGCTCTGTCCGGCAAGACAGTAACAACTTTATCCATATCTTTTCTTTTGGCTATTTCCAGGGCAACAGACATATTAGCGCCTGAGCTAATTCCAACCATTAATCCGTATTCTTTGGAAAGACGCCGTGCCATATCAATGGCCACTTCACTGCTGATTGTGACAACCTCATCAATATTACTCATTTCGACCAATTTAGGAATGAAGCCATCACCGATCCCTTGTATTTTATGTTCTCTGATTCTAACGTCACTTCCGCCAAACATAACAGCAGCTTCTTCAGGTTCAACGGCAATTCTCCTCAACTCTGGATTAGCTTCTTTGAGGACGATTGAAATTCCCATCAGTGTCCCGCCGGTACCAATACCAGCTACAACCGCATCTACTGCGCCAATTTGTCTTAGAATCTCTTCACCGGTTTTTTCTTGAGCCTTAATATTGTTTATATTGCTGAACTGCCTTGCCAGAAACATCCTGGGTCTTTGAGCAATTTTCTCGGCTTCTTCTATGGCTTCTTGAAGGCTTCCACTTTGGGAAGTAAGAACCAATTCAGCTCCGAGTGCCTTGATAATTTGTACTCTCTCTTTACTCATATTTTCAGGCATGACAACAATCATTTTATAGCCCTTGATGGCAGCGCACATAGCCAGAGAGATGCCCGTATTGCCGCTACTCGCCTCGACTATCGTATATCCTTCTCTCAATTCTCCTTCTCTCTCTGCGGCTTCGATTATTTCTCGAGCGACTCTGTCTTTTATACTACCGCTGGGGTTAACACTCTCCAATTTGGCGTATACATTTTCAATTTTAATTAGAGGTGTATTTCCAATAGCATCTAGTATACCCAGTTTGGTATTATTTTTTACCTGAATTTTATCAGGATTGTTAACTCGTTCTTTTAACATAACTATCTCACTGTTTATCCTGCGTTACTAAATACCGGCTTTGCTTTTTCTACTTACTCGGCAGGCACCTGCCAAGAAATCCATTCAGCTATAGTATTTTCGGCCATGGCTTCTGCCCTGGAAAAGAATTCCAGGAATTACCAATTAACTATTTTCCGCTTAAAATAATAAATAACTATTGTTAGTTATTGTGTAGCCGGGTCCATCTGATTAACAGACCTACCACTATTCCGCCTATTATAACAGCTGCAATGATAATAAAAAGGTTCCAATTGGTATTTGATTCGGTCTGCTCGGACGCAGGAGGCGTTTGCGGTACTGAAGGTTCTTCTTCTGGAGCAGGCTCAGGTGTTGGTGTTGGTTCCGTTAACTCTGGTTCCTGGGAAGGAGGATTCTGAGTCTCTTCTGGACTTGGAGTCGGATTCTCTTCTGGACTTGGAGTCGGCGATATCGAAGAAGGAGTCTCTTGGGGTGCCGGTTCAACCTGGGCAACCAGAACAGCAAAGGAAGTAAAGTGACTCACCGAGGCAGTAACTGTATGATTCACTGTATCGACTTCAGTGGTTAAAGGCACCCACTCTCCGATGGAGCTATCATAGAACGCAATAACCAGGCCCTCCTCATTTGTATTCTCAGGCATATCCGCGGGAGTATATTCAAAGGTTAATACTATGGGCGGGTCGAAGGTGGCACCGTCAGGCCCGAAATTGCAGGCGATGCACACAATAGAATCTTCAGGTGCCGGAGGAGGTGTAGGGTTAGCATCGGAAGTCAGCCTGGTAAGCGGATTGCCATCTTTATCTAGAGCTTTAGTCCCGGCATTGATACTAACTGTAACCTTACCTGACGGTAAGGTGCTTGATATCTCTATCGAT
>CAYOHA010000284.1:0-2570 GCA_964403625.1 uncultured Dehalococcoidales bacterium
TGTCATTCTGGAGGAGCGTAGCGACGAAGAATCTCAGGGAGGGGGGAGTAGTAAAAAACCCCGCCCGACCCTGAGATCCTTCGCTTCGCTCCAGGATGACATTAAGCAGTTTGTAGATAGTCTTGGGTGCTTATAGGTTTTAAAAGAATGTATAATATGGCTATGTTAAAAGTCTTAGCTGTTGATGATGAACTGAATATTCTGGAGCTGGTCAAGCTCTATCTGGAGCGGGAGGGTTATCGCGTAGAGACAGCTAGTACTGGCAATGATACTCTGGCGAAAGTAGAAACCTTTAGTCCAGATCTGATCGTCCTCGACCTGATGCTGCCTGATATAGATGGTTTTGAGGTATGCCGGCAGGTTAGAAAGAAGAGCAATATTCCCATTATCATGCTCACGGCTCGTAAAGAAGATGTTGATAAAATAGTAGGTCTGGAACTTGGCGCTGATGATTATCTGACCAAGCCGTTTAATCCTCGAGAGTTGATTGCCAGAATTAAAGCTATTATTCGCCGCTCTCAAGCTGGGTCTAAGACCGGAGAAGTGCTAGAAATTGGTAAGCTGCGTATTGACCTGGCACGGCAGGAAGTGACTGTGGCTGGGCAACCGGTAAGACTGAGGACTAAAGAATTTGCGCTATTAACTACTCTAGTCCAAAACCCGGGTATAGTATTAAGCCGGGAAGCACTGTTGGAACAGGTCTGGGGATTTGACTACTATGGTGAGACCCGAACTGTTGATGTCCATATCAATCACTTACGCGAAAAAATTACTAATGCCGGAATTAAAATCGAGACAATGAGAGGCACAGGTTATAAAATGACAGTAATTGAAGGGAATAAATGAGTCTGCGGACGCGTTTGATATTAGCCTTTACGCTGGTAGTGTGTTTATGCCTGTTCATCGCAACAGCCGTGGCGGCAATATTACTGCAGGGCACTCGCGATCAGACAGCCTTAAATCGGTTGGAAGGTACTGCCCGTCCTATCTATGTCCAGTTCCGTAATTTAACTTTAGGCCAGCTGTCATTGACCGAAGTATGGACTAATCTACAGGAGCAAGCTCAGAGTAGCAACATCTATATTATTTTTGTTGATAATGGGGGCAATATTATAAGACAGATAGTGCCCAAGCGAAGTCTGCCGTTGTTGAATGTCCCGGCTGGAAGTCTTCCGCATGGCAATACAGAGCAGACTAGTGGTATTTTTGAAACTGAAAGCGGGATAAAATTTCTTTATATTGCTTATCCTCTAGTCAAAACGGCTACGGAAACACAAGCCCTCAGCCTTCGCTTAGATAGTATTGTACTAGCAACACCGCGTAGTAGTGCCGCTACTATCTGGGCTGGTCTTATTAAGCCTTTTTTCTGGGCTGGTTTGATTTCGTTAGTTGTATCAATAGTACTGGCAATACTTCTTGCTCGTTCTATCTTCAAACCTATCCAGCGATTGGCTAAAGCTGCCGAAAATGTAGCTCAGGGCAAATATGATGAAAATATACCAGCAACCGGGCCAAAAGAACTTAGCCAATTAGCTGTAAGCTTCAATGATATGTCGGCTAAGGTAAAAGAATCGCAGCAACAGTTACGCTACTTTGTCGCCGATGCATCGCATCAGCTTAAAACACCATTAACATCCATACAGGGATTTGCTCAGGCAATGCTCGATGGTACAGCTGGTGATAAAAAGACAAGGGAAAAGGCTACCCGGATTATTGTGGATGAATCCAAACGGATGATACGGCAGGTCAATGAATTGTTGGAGCTGTCCCGACTGCAGGCAGGGCAGGTGCAGATGATAACTAAGCCGGTAGATGTGAAAGAGTTATTGTCTCATTGTCAGGAAATCTTTGTTCCTCAAACGCAGGAAAAAAGTCTTCACCTTACAAACAATATTGAGTCCTTGTTACTGGTTGATGGCGACTTCGATCGGCTGGAAGGTGTTTTCTGTAATCTTTTGGATAACGCCATTAAAAACACACCAGCGCAGAGTGAGATACAGGTTGTTGCTCGTGGAGTGGATCGTAATGTTGAGGTTACTATCGTGGATAGTGGTCCTGGCATTCCACCGGAGCAGTTGCCTTATGTTTTTCAGCGTTTCCAGCAGGGTGCTGGATTGAGAAGCGGTACCGGTCTAGGTCTAGCTATTGCCCGTGAGATTGTCCTGGCACACCGTGGGAAAATCGATGTGTTTAGTAACCCTGGAGAAGGTGCCAGGTTCATCGTAACTTTACCAGCAAGCCCTAAATAATTTCTCGATGATCATTACTATATTCTCTTAAGTCTTAAGGAGTTAAAAGATAGTTCATATTGTGGTTATTCAAGTCGTATTATCGGATTTATTATATTTTGGACATTTCAAGCTAAAAATTATTCGTTATTGGCTTCGTTTTGTTTTAACGGTCATGGTTATTATTATCATCACAATTAAAAGTCTTTTCATAATTAATTCCTCTTATAGCTTTTATTTTTTCAACTGCTCTTCTATGTGATTTAATTTGGTGAACGCAAATTCTCGTTTATGTGTATAATGTATCCAGAAGCGGAATCTGATGCAACGGAATGATTCAGT
>CAYOHA010000284.1:2670-3811 GCA_964403625.1 uncultured Dehalococcoidales bacterium
GTTTATGTGTATAATGTATCCAGAAGCGGAATCTGATGCAACGGAATGATTCAGTCATATATTGGTTATTAGAGGATAGCAATCCTGCAGTGAAGTATCGAACTCTTACCGAACTGCTCGGGAAGCCGAAGGTAAATGATGAGGTTGCCCGGACAAGACAACAGGTACTGAACACGCTGCCTCAAGCGAGAGACAAGACGTGGATGGTGGACTTAAAAGGTTTATGGCTGACCTATAATCTGCTTGCCTTAGCTGAATGTGGACTGACTAAAGAAGACATTGATGTTTCCGCGGTATTTAAGCAATGGCCGGAAAAGCCCTTTAAAGGTGGATTTCCAGGTTTTCACTATAATGGTCAGTTCGACGCCGCCTGCGGGGAAGCACTACTGCTCAAGGCTTTAGTAGCTCTCGGTTACAAAGATAATAAGAGATTACAGGGTTGGTTGAATGCGTTTTCTGAATATATATTGCCTGACGGAGGATTTCTTTGTTTGCATTGGCGCCCAAGGTTCAAATATACTCCAAAAAGCTGTATGAAGGATAATATACATGTATTACTCATGCTGGCCGAGTGTAAAAAACAGGGTCTTGAGTTTGAATATGCCTCAAGGTTATTAAGTTACTTCGTAAAGCGCCGGTTATTTTACCGTAGTGATAGTCCAGATGAGCTGGTCCTTAAAGATCGCCCCGGTAAAAGGATGATAGATAACTTCTTTCCTGCCGAGCCTTTTCGGGTAGGATTGCCACAACTGCTGTATGCTTTCTCTGTTTTGGGTGCCGGCAGTGAGCCAGAGTTGAGAGAAGCTTGGGAATTAGTGCAGAGTAAAAAAGACAGCGAAGGCAAATTTCTACTTGAGGGTACTCTAGCAAAGTCATATTTGCCTAGAGAACGTGTCGGTAAGCCGAGTAAATGGGTGACTCTGTATGCTATGCTTGCAGAAAAATATAAAAGAATATGATAGTTAACATTCTTTCGCATACCAATTACGAAACTGTCATGCTGGAGCGTAGCGAAGCATCTCAGGGTGGAGGGATTAGATTCAAGTACTAAATAATTTACGCATTTCGCGGGAGACTCTCTTTCGCCGATACAGTAACATTTTTGTCGGTAGGGGTTGAAAAAAAGAAGAGAGACACTGCA
>CAYOHA010000285.1:0-3810 GCA_964403625.1 uncultured Dehalococcoidales bacterium
GACTAAAGCAAATCCGCTATTATAAAAATCCCTTATTCCTATTTTCAGCAGTGAACTATCGGGGCTGTCTGAGAGGCAATAGTGTTCGCAGCCGTATGGGCTACACCTTTTCGATGGTTACTCTTATGGAATCGCTCTTCTTTAAGTCCACAGAGGGCTTAAACCTCAGCGTCTCAACATTGTCGATCCTAACCCTCACGTCACCGGTTTTTCTGATATCTCCGGTTGCCTTGCCCAAAGCTTCTCCGACTTTGTCCTCCTCTTTACGTTCCTCCCTTTGCTTATCTTGACCTCTCCTGGTCCAGTCCGCTTCGATGGTTACTCTTATGGAATCGCCCTTCTTTAAATCAACTGAGGGTTTAAACCTTAACGTCTCAACATTATCAATCCTAACCCTCACGTCACCGGTTTTTCTGATATCCCCGGTTACCTTGCCCAAAGCTTCTCCGACTTTGACTTCCCCTTTGCGTTCCTCCTTTTCTTTCGCTTGCTCTCTCTTTGCCCAGTCCGCCTGCCTTTTTTCGTAGTCTGTTGCCATAGTACACCCCTACTATTATTGTACACCTATATTGTAAACCTATTATATAGAAAATCCCTCTCTAAGAACATATGGCTGTCATCAAACAGTTTTTCGAATTTCACTATAATATTTGGTTGTTACACAATGAAGCAAAGCAAATTCTACAGAATAACGCTTTATTTGCTTCTGTCTCCTTCACATGTTCTGGATGTGCAACTGAATTGCAGATTGTTAGGTAACGAAAAGGTAAAAATAGGCTTCACAAATTGACTTTTTGTTGGATAAGGTGAGATTGCACAATAGTCAGAAATGTTGGAACACACGGTCATTTAGTGGAATAGACACTATATCACGAAAGAAATCGCTGAATATAGTCAACCGGGAACGGATTGCCGTGTCCCGGATATGCTGTCTTAGCCCCTTGGTCTAAAAACAATCTCCAACTCTTTTTCGCAAACTCCAGATTCTCAGCCCAGATAGGTAGCCCCGGTCTAAGGTTAAAAACAAGCCCATTCCAGACCAAACAGCCTACAAAGGCATCTCCGGTTTCCAACAAGATGCTGACTGAACCCATCGTATGACCAGGAGTATAGAGTATCTTGCCTGGAACCCACGGGAGCTTTTTGTAGATATTTTTGCTATTCTGTTTGTTATTCTTTGTTTACAACAATTAGTCACTATTGTTCGTAATCTACTATTCTGATATAGTGATAAAGAGTGACAAATTGAGGCTTAAAGCGCCTTTATAGACGCACTTCGGAACCGGGGGTCGTGGGTTCGAATCCCTCTAGGCGCGTAACAGAATCACCATTACTATGAATTTTATCTCTTATATCGATTATTGTTCTATAATGAAGGGTATAGAGAGAAAGAAAGAATGATATTAGTTGTTGGTATCACTGGAGCCACTGGAGTTATATACGGGATACGTCTTCTGGAAGTCCTGGCAAACATAGGGAATATTGAGACACATCTCGTTATTTCAAAAGCAGCCGAGACCATCATTAAATACGAAACCAACCGGACTCTGGAAGATATCCAGCAATTAGCAAATCATACGTACGATATTCAAGACATCTCTGCACCAATATCAAGTGGCTCTTTTAAAACTGATGGTATGATAGTCGCTCCCTGCACGATAAAAACCATGTCTGCCCTGTCTAATTCATATAATGAGAATCTGATAATCCGGGCTGGAGATGTTACCCTGAAGGAACGACGGAAATTAGTTCTGGTAGTGAGAGAGAGTCCATTGCATCTGGGTCATATAAGGAATATGGAACGATTGACCGAAATTGGCGCCATCATATTACCGCCAGTTCCCGCTTTTTACACATTTCCCAAGTCAGTTCAAGACATCGTGGATTATACGGTAGGTAAAATACTGGACATTTTCGATATACAGCATGATCTTTTTCCACGCTGGGCAGGTAATGCTTCAGATATCAAATTAACCTACGAATAAGCCTACCGTAAAATGGTTTTTAATATTCCTACATACGCTTATACAAGTGATTGCCATTTTTCTAATATTTTTTTCTGGTATTGCGGACTGAAGCAAGACGTTACTGGGAACTGTTTGCGACGTTCGTAAGGCCAGCAAGCATCGATGATTACCCTATCATTGACTAATACCGGTTCTTCCCCGGGAAGCAGGGCTTTTTTAGGAGTGCCAGTTTTGGTCTGCATCCCGCTAATAATCTGGAGATTATCCAGGTTTGCTCTGCTGGCTATTGCCCATACCACATCCTTCTCATTTGTGATATCGATGTCATCATCTACGACTATCACAAAAAGTCCACCTATAGTATTAGCCCGGCAGGATGCGGCAGCAAGGGCTGCCTGTTTGGCATGTCCGGAATAGCTTTGCTTAATCGAAATTACACAAAATACAGGCCATATAAGTCCTAAACCAAACCAGACACCTGTAACTCCAGGGATACCAGCATATTCCAGCACGTTCCATATTTCTGCTGCCATTACCGGAATGGAGAATGGAAAGGGAATATGCATTTTCAATGGTGGTACACCAAGTATTATAGGGTTGTTTCTGAACATTATGGATTTGACTTCCATAATCGGACAGGATGATGAAGAATAGACTCTACGCCACTCTCCAAAAGGACCATCTACTCTCTTCTCCATCTGGGCCGGGGGTGGTATCTCTCCTTCAATCACTATCTCAGCTGTAGCTGGTATGGGTAAATTTGTCATCTCACCTTTGGTCACCTGGACCGACTCCCCCTTTATATAGCCGGTAAAATCATATTCGCTCTCACCCACTCCTGTTAACGGACTACCTGCCGCTAGGAACAACACAGGATCCATACCGCAGGCAACGGCTAAAGGGAAACTATCACCCCGCCTATGGTATTTCTCCATCATTATCGTGCCATGTTTCCCTGGATTCATAGAGACACTCATTAAATTTTTATCAAAAATCCTGCATCGATAAGTTCCCAGATTAATCCAGCCATCATCTGGATCCTGGCTTATTACGGCACAACCGGTGCCTATGAATCTTCCTCCGTCAAGCTCATGCCATACAGGTGTCGGGAATTTTAAAAGGTCAATGTCCTTACCAGTCAAGATATTTTGCTTTACCGGACCTGTTTCAACCTCTACGGGTGGTATCGGCTTGACCGTTTTCAATCTCTTCCGCCAAACATCTACCATCTCTACACTTGAGAGCGATTGTGGAATTCCGAGGACAGATGCCGTACGATTATGACTGATGAAAGCATTACTTAATACTCGATACCCTTTCGGATAATCCTGGATTTTATCGAATAAGAGGGCAGAGTTGTTCCGTTCTGCCATAAATTCACTAATAGCCCCGATTTCTCGGTCCCAGTGTGCTCCCTCGATACATTTAAGCTCACCCATCTTATCCACCTCCTCCAACCAGCCTCTCAAATCGTTATAGCCCATATTAGTCCTCCTATTAGCCTATCTCTATAGACATTCCAAATCGTATCGATTATACTCTCGGACTTCATCAAGAGCAAGCAAAGATAGAAGAGATTATTAAATTTTTATGCCCCGCAGCTTGGAGGTTGTCCGACAATTCAACCGGAGGCAGTGGTAAAATAGTGGACAAAGGATACGGGAGGAAACTTAGAGATGGCGTATATTCAATCATACAAAGACCAAGTCTGGCTGCTGCCGCCGAGTATTGAAGAGTTGATACCAGAAGACCATATATGCTTTCTGGTTGAAGCCCTTCTTGAGGAATGGGCAAGGCAAGATATAAAGGAGGATGAAATCTTTGGTGACCTCAGGGGATTTGA
>CAYOHA010000286.1:0-3794 GCA_964403625.1 uncultured Dehalococcoidales bacterium
CTACCACCGATAGCGTGGCAATTCGTAACGCGCTTCGCGATGTGGCGAACCCGCCAGGTGAGGTCGTTGGACCGGGCATTGACGGAATCAGGAAAGCACTGGAACTAATCAGAGATGGTAAGGATATCAACTACGAAGGTGCAGGTGGTTCGCAAGACTTTGACGAGAATGGAGACGTAATTTCCACTATTGAGATATGGAAAATCGAAAAAGGGGAAATCGTCTCTACGGGAAGATACGAGCTGCCATAGGCTATCACGAGTAGTCAGACGTAGTCTGGGAGATGCCTCTCCTGCTCTTATGTCTCCGGGGAGGCATCTCCCGGCTGTGTTTCCGATAGCCGTGATACTACCCGTTCCTCGCCCAGTATGCCTCCCGGTCTTAATAGAATAACGGCGACAATTAACAGGCCAATCATAACATAGCGAAAGTTGGGGTCTGATAGGAAACCGGGCAGGAATTGCGTTCCTGTCCAAATGCCCCAGACGACGAAGGCTCCAAGTATAGCCCCCTTGTTATTGCCGCTGCCTCCGACCATCAGCATAGCCCAAATGATGAAAGTACCTAGCAGCGGGTCAAAGGTAACAGGGTCAACAAACCTCACATTGTGGGCATACAATGCACCGCCAATGCCCATAATGGTAGCACCAAAAATAAATGACTGCAGTTTGAAATGAAAGACATCCTTTCCGCTTGCTTCCGTGGTCAATTCATCCTCTCGTATCGCTTTCAGTACCCTGCCCCACGGTGATTTTATAGATCTATCAACAGCTATATATAAGATGATTAGTATTACCAAAACCACCCCCAGGTACAGGTAATCGTAATGCTGAGGAGAAACCAGCTCACCTAAGAACTGTGGGATGCGATATAACCCCTTAGAGCCATTGGCCAGCCATTTTTCGTTTAAGAAGATAATCCGGACGCTCTCAGCAATGCCAAGGGTGGCTATGGCCAGGTAGTCTTCCCTGAGCCGCAGAGTAAGAAATCCGATGAATAGAGCGACAATGCCGCAGACCAGGGCTGCTGCCATTAAGGCTACGAAAAACCAGAAATCTATTCCGAGGTTCCAAAAACCCAGGCGCGTGGGTAAATCGCCCCCGAAAATATAATCTTCAAACATCAGCGGGTCCGGTGACGCAGTTGTGAGTAATGCCGAGGTATAAGCTCCGAGGGCAAAGAAACCAGCAATACCGATGTTGAATAAGCCGGTATATCCCCAGTGCACGTTGAGCCCCAAGCTAAAAATGGCGTAGATAACCGCCATGATGGCAAATCCGGTGATATAGCCCACAATACCTGATAAATCCATCATTCCTTCACCCCGAAGATTCCTTTGGGACGAAGCAAGAGAGTGGCTATCATAATTACGAACGCTATTACGATCTTATAAGCGGGATTAAGCCACTGCGTTGATGCTTCGGCAGCAACCCCAATAACCAGGGCGCCAACGAGAGCGCCATACAGGTTACCTATACCGCCCAGAATTACGGACGCAAATAGCAAAATCAGAAAACGCCATCCCATGACGGGCAATAGCTGGGCTTGAAAAATAGCTAAGAGAACTCCGGCAGTGGCAGCTAACCCGGCACTCAACGCCCAGGTCCACCGGATAATATTTTCAGTATTAATACCACTTACCCTAGCTAATTCCATATTATCTGAAGTAGCCCTCATCGCTTTCCCGATTTTAGTACGTGTCAGGAATAAGTAGAAAACGACCACTAAAACGATAGCCAGTACTCCGATAAAGAGGTTATCCGGTGGGATGCGAACCCCCATGGGCAGTTGATAGAATGCTTTTGATAGGCGAGGGTACTGGTAAGTATCCCCACCCCAGATCACCTGCACTATGCCTCGCAGGCCGATAGCCAAGCCCAGAGACGTCATTGCCAAAACCACCCCACCAACTCTCCTGTGCCGGAGACGTCGATATATCAAAACGTCCAGACCAACGGCGATGGCGGCCATGGACATAATGGTGAGAGGCAAAGCGATGAAAACAGGGTATCCGAAAGTGAATGGCCCCAGTCCG
This sequence comes from uncultured Dehalococcoidales bacterium, assembly GCA_964403625.1. Taxonomy (GTDB): domain Bacteria; phylum Chloroflexota; class Dehalococcoidia; order Dehalococcoidales; family UBA2162; genus CAYOHA01. Next base: position 2,036 of record CAYOHA010000286.1, read on the forward strand.
GAACTCTCTAGCCCCATGCCAGGCAGAAGTGTCCCCAGGAGGAAGAGCGTAATGTAAGCTCCCAGAGTCATGAAGTCCCCCTGTGCTAGATGCGCAAAGTTGAGAATCCCATATATTAGAGATAAACCGATTGCACCAAGAGCGATTATAGCACCGAGAAATAACCCGTTAACCATCAATTCCAGCTTTACTATAGAAAAGAATCCGAGGATGAGCAGGAACAAGAAGCCGGCTACTACGGAGTAACCAGCACTCCACTTCGGCGTTAATCGTTGCGTCTGCGGGCTCGTGGTCGTCATACGTCTAGCCTCCGAGATACAGGCGCGCAACATCGGGGTTACTGAGAAGTTTGTCGCCATAGTCCTCAAGCTGGTTCTGGCCTGATGCTAGAACATATCCCCAGTTCGATATTCGCAGGGCGTCGCGAGCATTCTGTTCAACGAGAAGGATGGCTACACCAGCTTGATTTATGCCCAGTATCTTCTCAAATACTGACCCAACCATACTCGGAGCAAGTCCAGCAGATGGCTCATCTAGAAGTAACAGGGTAGGATCCAGCATAAGCGCCCTGGCCAACGCAAGCATCTGTCGCTGGCCCCCGGATAAAGTACCGGCTCTGTCTTTTCGTCTCGCTACCAAGTCGGGGAAGAGACGGTATACCTCATCCAAACGCTGACGAAAGTCATCGGTTCGGATAAACGCACCCATCTCCAGGTTTTCGTTTATAGAGAGAGAGGGGAAGACATTGCTGGACTGGGGTACATAGCAAAGCCCTTTGCGCACAATTGTCTCTGGGGCAAGTCCGGTAATATTTTCCCCCTGAAAGAGAATCTGTCCTTTCCTTGGTTTCACCAAACCAAAGATTGACTTCATTAACGTAGATTTTCCAGAGCCATTCGGGCCAATTATGGTGACAATATGGCCCTCTTCAACGACAATGGATACGCGGTGAAGGATTTCGGTTTCGCCATAGCCAGCAACAATGCTAGACACCTCCAATAGGCTCACGGCCACCACCTCCAAGATAAGCCTCTATTACACGCTGGTCACGCTGCACTTCATGAGGTGACCCTTCCATAATGTTTTCACCATTACACATGACAATAATAGGGTCGCAGAGGTTCATTACCAAGTCCATATCATGCTCGATGAGCAGAAAGGTAAGCCCCCTTTCATAACACGCCCGACGGATATCATCGACTAACTGTTTCATCAGCGTAGGGTTCACTCCAGCGCCAGGCTCGTCCAGCAATACCAGTTGAGGTTCAGCCATCAAGGTTCGAGCTAGTTCAAGGAGCTTCTTTTGACCCGAAGATAGGTTCCCGGCAAGCTCGTCTTTCAGATGACTAAGATTGACAAAGCGTAATACTTCCAGAGCCCGTTTCTCGATGTTGTTTTCCTGACGTTTAACCCGCCAAGGTAACAACCAGGAACTCCACAACTGCTCACCCAACTGGTTAACAGGTACGAGCATAAGGTTTTCCAGCACCGTCATGCGCTTCAGTTCCCTGGGGATTTGGAAAGTTCTTACTATTCCTTGACGAAATATCTCGTGAGGGGGAAGACCATCAATACGCCTACCACCGGATAGAATCTGACCTCTGTTGCACTTTAAGAAACCTGTGATTAAGTTAAAAAGAGTTGTTTTTCCCGCACCATTGGGGCCTATGAGACCGGTGATAGTTCCCTTTTGCACATTGAGGGAGCAATGGTTAACGGCACGAATTCCACCGAAATCTTTCACTACATCTCTTATCTC
>CAYOHA010000287.1:0-3769 GCA_964403625.1 uncultured Dehalococcoidales bacterium
CCCTCCCTGAGATTCTTCGTCGCTACGCTCCTCCAGAATGACATTTTCGGACAACCTCTCCAATATTATATCTTAAAGTAAGATTTCTGGATTCCCGATCAGGTCGGGAATGGTATAATTTAGTATTTATATCACATCTTCGGACAGCCTCTGCTTATCGACTATATTTTTAGCCTTGCGGCGTTGAACTTATTTGGTGGGACTGCTACCCTGTTTTTCGCTAGTCTGTGGTGCAACGATAACAATCCCGGTATAACCTGGAATATAACCCTTCTTAACCGCTATCAGCAAATATCCGCCAGTGTTATCAAAGCTAGTTTTTAGCTTACCATCACCGTTAGTTTCGCCGAGCTTGGTGCCGTACAGGCTAACGACAGATTCCCAGTCCGCATTTTGGGGATCACCTGTCATTTTTATCTTTGCCGTTTCTTCCTGTAATGCGGTAGCCTTATCTCTACCGATTGCCCAGACACCAGCATCTTTCACGGCGTCACCGGTACCACGCTGTGAGACCGTAATGGTCACTTGTTCACCAACAGTTGCTTTCCTTGGTGCCTGTATGGCTAAAGCCTGGAGAGGGTTCTTTATAGCAATACCGGCTCGCCCGGGTAGGAAACCGGGCTTCAATGCTACCAGTAGATAGGTACCCGTTTCCTCAAATGTATATTTCAGGTCCCCACTGCCATTAGTTGTACCGAGGAAAATAGCGGATAATGCCTTCAGTTCAGCCTCCCAATCAGTTGATAATAACTGGCTGGCTTCTCTGGCACTAGTGAGTCTATTCTTTAAAGTTTCTGCCTGTTCCTTAGTTAAAGCCCAGACAGCAGCATCCTTAACCGGCTCTTCGGTGCCCTTTTCGTAGACTGAAACGGTTACTGATTCTCCAGGGGGAGATGAACGTGGTGCTTTGATAGCTAAGGCAGGGAGAGTTACCGGTTTTTCGCGGACAACGATACCAGCGGTATCCGGCCAGTAGTGGGCTTTGAAAGCTATAATAATGAAGTTGCCGGTTTCCTGGAAGGTAAAGTTTAATTTGCCATTATCGCCGGTTTTGCCGATGCGGAAAGCTCTACCACTGAGTACAGACTCATAGTCACTTTCCGTTAGAGTAGCTCCTTTTTCCTTAAGTGTTGATACTTCATTTTTCAGTGTTTCGGCGGCCTCCTTGGTGATTCCCCAGACACTCACTCCGGATACAGGTTCCTGATTTTGTCTGAGGAAGACTCCTAAAGACATTTCCTGCCCGACCAGGACTAGACGTGGTGCTACGATTGCCAGACCACCTTCCATTTGAGGTCTGGTACCTGTTGTTACTGGAGTATCTTGGGCAGCAATGACCGCTAATGGGCTTAAAACTATAGTCAATAGAGCTATGGCTACGGCTAGGATTATCTGCCATTTTTTGATTTTCATATTTTTTCTCCTTCTAATTTTTTCGATGCCTCGTGGTTTTCGCGGTCCTCCTCGATCATCTATTTACCAGTGTAAACGGCGAATATAATCGCAGTATTACCGAATTGTAAAATCCAGGTAAAAATTTTTAGACATTAATTTCTGTTATTCCAAGAAACTTGAGTTAAATAAAGACAAGTTTTTTAGTGGCACAATATTAGTGAGACAAACTATTAACAATAACTAATAATTACGTGATTGAGATGCCATCTTCCTGAGCTCAGTAAGTTTTTGTTAATAAAAAAAGAAGGCTGAAGAGTGAAAACTCATCAGCCTTCTTTTCTAATTGATTGTCTCTATGAAAACAGGCTTAATATCCCATGGATCGTTTCAGGTTCTGGTCGACCCAGTAGTACTTCAAGAAGTATGCCACACCCCCCTGACCGTAGGTATTTTTCACCCAGGGCCACCACATATTATACGAGTAAGGCTGTGGGAACGGTACCCTGAAAGCGTTCTCTATCAGGTATGGTCTTATCTCTTCCACTGCCTTATAGGCTTCTGGCCAGTTAACGTATATGTTCTCCTGCGTTTTCGTAAAGGCGGCTTCGATTATGGGGTCCGGTGTCCCTCCGGGGTCGGTTCGGCTGGCGAACTGGGGCCGGATATCACCCCGGTAGTAGCCGAAATATGTATAGAGAGAAAATCCGAAAGACCCCACGGTGCCACCTGAAAAGGTGCCAAAGAACATGTCATTCCAGGCGAAGGAACGAGTGACCAAAGCCGTGAGGGCACCCCCCTCTGTGGGTACTATATTCACGTCAACACCCACCTTGCCCCACATGTCTTTGATGATAGAGGCCTGGTCTACAATCTCCGTTGGAATACTGGGCACCAGCAACTCAGCCTTGAAGCCGTTGGGGTAGCCGGCTTCTGATATAAGTTGTCTTGCCTTCTCCGGGTTGTAGCGGTAAAGCTCTTGGACCGACTCCGACATCGTGCTCAACGGCTTATAGCCTACTCCCTCGAAGTTGCGGTTAACCAGGACGGTGTCCTTTTCTGCCTTGCCCTTGAAGTAGTCTTCGATAATGCTGTCATAGTCAATAGCCAGCATCAGCGCCTGGCGTACCTTCTTACCGTCTGGGGTCCGAGCCCAGGGCTTGGTCGTGTCGGAGAGATTGAAATTGACGGCATGGGCGTTAGCAAACCCGTCGCCCAGATATTCCAAGTACTCCATTTCGGGCGCAGTGCGGTTCATCTCTTCGAAGCCATCGTAGTTGGTAGGACCATAAAAGTCGAGCTTACCGGTGCGCGTCGCCGCTTGGGCAGTTGAATTGTCAGGTATGATCAGCCTTTTCACCTTGTCCACGTAAGGCAGTTGGTCGCCCTTGCCGGGACCGACGGGATTTATGCCCCAATAGGTCGGATTACGCCTGAAAGTAACGCTGGTTGCCGTAACCCAGTCCTCCAGAATCCAGGGACCTGTGCCCACGGTATTATGCCAGTCGTTAAGGCTGCCGTATTTCTCAACGATCTCGGGCGGATACATAAAACCATAGCCCCCGCCTTCGATCACCCACCACTGGGCTGTGATAGGCTGTACCGGGGTCGTGAAGGTTACCTGCCAGGGGCCGGTCTTCTCGACCTTGAAGGCCGCGGCCACCCGTGGTTGCAACACCTGTATCGCCCCAGTAGGACTGTGGACATTCCTTTCATAGACCCAGGCAACGTCGTCGGCGGTCATTTCACGACCCCCCACCAACCGCCCGGCTTCAGTACCGGTATCCTGATAGTGCACTCCCTGCCGGATGTTGAGTATCCAGACATCCGGACTGGGTTTCACCACACTTTCAACCAACTCTCCTCCCATCTGAGCCTCCGGACTGGCTACGGCATTGTTAGTAAACTCCCCGGTGCCGGCCGGACCTCTTGCCCAGTCGAACTTCAGAAGTTGCTCGTTGGACCACCACAGGACAAGACCACCGGTCATCATTTTGTTGGCAAAGCTGTCACAGCACATCGGGTCGGAAAGCTCCCTGACGGTCAGGGTGCCGCCGTATTTCGGTATGTCTGTACCAACGACTTCTTCCTCTTCCTCTACTTCTTTTTCTTCCTCTTCCTTGGTAGTTATTACCTGTCCACCCTCCTCCGTTACCTTCGCTTCCTCCTCTTCTTTCGGACCGCAGGACGCTATTACGAGGGACAATACCATTAAGCAACTCACTAATGCCCATAAAATCTTCTTTTTCATTAGAATTTCACCATCCTTTATTTGTTAAGTTAGCCAACCTAAACTAATTTTTCTTCAACATCTACACTTATTCACCTGTAAAACGCTGTCTTTCTAGTTTCCTTATCTCAATGATGCACCTCCTTG
>CAYOHA010000288.1:0-3744 GCA_964403625.1 uncultured Dehalococcoidales bacterium
AGGGCAGGAGAAGGCTGTAGCAGCGGCAATCAATGACCTGAGCCCACGGATAATGGATCAGGATCCTACAAAGATAGAACGGCATTGGCAGGTAATGTACCGCCACGGTTTCTGGAGAGGTGGTGTAGTGCTTAATTCAGCCCTCAGTGCCATAGACCAAGCCCTCTGGGATATTACGGGTAAGATATACGATACCCCGGTTTACAAGTTGCTTGGGGGACCTGTGAGAGAAAGAGTAAGGGTGTATACGCATGTATTCAGCCTGGAACAGGCAGAGAAAATAGTAGCTGCCGGTTACACGGGAATGAAAGCCGGTGGGATGTTCTCCAAAGGAGCTATGGACCCCGCCGAAGTTACGAAAAATCTTGCTGATCGCATCCGAAACCTGCGAGAGGCTGTAGGTCCGAATATTGATATAATGATCGATAACCATGGCCGTGCCTGGCCATCACTGGCGATTAAACAAATCCGAGCCGTGCAGGAATATAATATCTATTTCTTTGAAGAACCGGTCCCGCCTGACAACCCGGATGCTCTCGCCGAAGTGCGCCGGAACATATCAGGAACAGATCTGGCTACAGGAGAAAGACTTTTCAGTCGGTGGGACTATAAACAAATCATAGAAAGGCAGCTGGTGGATATCATTCAACCGGATGTCTGCCACTGCGGTGGAATTTCCGAACTAAGGCGAATTGCGTCTGCAGCCGAAACATATTATATAAGAGTAGCGCCTCATAATCCGAACGGTCCTGTGGCGAACGCTGCCAGTATACAACTCTCAGCTGCTATACCGAACTTTGATATCCTTGAGTACGCGATACCTGCGCCCGAATATTTGAAAGTGGTGAAAAAGCCTCTAGAACAACAAGAGGGTTATTTCATGATTACAGACACTCCGGGGTTGGGAATAGACCTGGACGAAGAAGTAATCAAAGAATTCCCCTACAAACAAAAGTCTTACGACGGAGTATTTTACAAAGACGGTGGTATTGCAGATGTTTAACCATGGTCGCCATCAAAGAGTTACGTGAAATGAAGATGTAGCCGTCACTGGAGAGGGTGTCAAGGCACAAGGATATTCTGAAAGCATAGAGGTTGACCTTTACGCGAGCTATATTACTTATTATACTGGATTGTTAAGGTAGAGATTAATTATATAAGAAGGAGTACATCATGAGTAGTGTAGAGGAATTAGAGGCAAAAATTAAGATTCTGGAAGACAGACTCAGGACTCTAGAAGACATCGAGGAGATAAAAAAATTACAGAGAGCGTATGGTTTTTACCTAGAACACTGGATGGCCGAAGATATAATTGACCTGTTTTCTGATAGTCCTGATGTTACTTTAAAGGTAGCTGCTGGAGAGTATCGGGGTAAAGAGAACATCAGAGATTTCTTCCATCATGGGAGAAAAGGCATCGAAATCAAGAAGATAGACCACGGAGATTTCCTCCATCAGGTGATGCAGCTTTCCGGTGTTGTCCACGTAGACCCGGACGGCAAGACGGCAGAGGGAAGATGGTACGGTTTTGGGGCTAACGCATTCCCTGCAGAAGGAGGCGTCAATCCGGGGTGGATGAATGGAGTATATGAAAATGAATATGTGAAGGAAGACAGCATATGGAAGATCAAGAAAATCCACTGGTGCATGACCTTCCATGCCCCGTATGCAGTAGGCTGGGTAGATACGTCAAGACGGGTTGATGTAAAAATAGATCGCCCCTATAAGCGGAACCCTAATTTAAAACCTGATGGACCTCCAGAGGAAACGCTGTATCCATCAGGATTTATCTGCCCTTTCCACTTTGGAAACCCTGTTAGTGGTCGAGAGACCTTGGTGGAGAGGTAAATCATTACGGAATAGTTATAGGTTTATCTTGTTTTAATAATAAAAAAGGAGAATCTAATTAAATGGCTGAATTAGAATATGAAAAATATATCGTTAAGGGAAGGCCTCCGATGCCTGTACCTAGAGTCGGTCGTCCAAGTTTTGAAGGATTCGATGAGAGAGTCGAACGCCCAAAATTGCATCCGTTGATGGCGCTCAGCCCACGTATGATAGAAGGAGCTATTATAGTAATTTGCCAGTGGATCTTCGCCGGGGAAGAACCTGGCAAGCAAGGTGCCCATACACACCCCTATGATGAAATTATAGGATTCGCCGGGACAAATCCCGAAGACCCAAATGATCTGGGTGGAGAAGCTGAGTTATGGATGGCTAACGAGCAGTATTTCATTAATAATAGCTTTATGGTTTATGTGCCAAGAGACCTGAAACACTGTCCCTTAATAATCAGAAATATTAAGAGAAATATTTTCCATTTCGATATTCAATTGACAACAGGTGAACTTCGTGAAACTGTTGCATAAAGACCACCCCCCTAAAAACGTAAACCTGAAAAGCCACTTCTTCTCATAATTAAAAAAATATAAGAGGAGGATTTAGCAAAAATGGCAAGAAAGTACGATCATCTATTTACCACAGAAATCATACGCAAGACTATCTATCCACCATTTAAAAACATGATATTCCATACACTTGAGAAGGGAGTTAATTTCCAGATTAGATTTACGCACGTTAGCGTACCTTTCGAAGGGAAAGAGGCTGCCCATAAACATGATTTCGCTGAAGTCTTTCTGTTTGTACCCTGTACAGATGATTTAGTGGCTTATGATGCCGAAACCGAGTTGTATATAGGCGAGGAAGGCGAAAAATATATTATTAATAAGACAACAGCTGTCCATATCCCAGCTGGTTTAGTCCATTGCCCGATTATACATAAAAGAGTCGGTACGCCGTTTTTCTTTGTAAATTGCCCGATTACACATGAATACTCAGTATATGTGAACGGGAAGAAAACGGACATTCCAGCCCTCCCGCCCATTGACCAGACCAAGCCAAAATGAGATGAGCGTGTACCGTCCTCTGTTTGAAGCAGCCGCCCTCCTCGTCAGATACGATGAAGCCCGTCAACATTACCAAGGTACCATCAGGGTCTGTACAGAGATGAGGTTCCGACCGGAGCTAGCCCTTACCCGCTTCCAACTAGCCGAGTTGATACTAGAGTACTACTCGGATGAGTAGAAAGAAGCCCTTGATCACCTGGACTTCGCCATCAAAGAGTTCCGCGAGATGAAAATGCAGCCTTCACTGGAGAGGGCATTAAAGCATAAGGAAATATTGAACACCTAGCCTTAGATTGTTTGTTTATCATTTATTTCTTCACGTTGAACAAAATGGCTGAACGTGCAATTCTAATAAAAGGAGTATGTATAAATTTGTTGCCGGAGAATCGCTCAAGTAGAATAGAGATTGTGGGGGGATTAGAGCTTCACACGTAATAGATATATATAAGCAGTTTTGTTAGGTTAATCATGATACCTTATTCTGATAAAACTTGCCTGGAAGAAGATAGCATAATATAGTGATTAATCTGGCTACTCCCATCTGAATAACCTTATCGAAAGTATCAGGCACACTATCGTCCAGCCTAAGACCGCTAATAGTTCCAGCCATACGTCAGCAATACCCTTGCCTTCGATAATGACTATTCTTAAAGCATCGTTCAAATATGAAGTTGGTAAAACATTAGCAACGCTGCCATGGTTGCCTCCTAACCAAACCCACTCCTAATAGACCATAGCTCACTTATAGCACCTTTGCAATATACCAATAGTAACTTCATCAATGGTACTTCGGTAATAAGAGTGTGTATAAACCAATCGTTGGGGACATTCCTCTGGA
>CAYOHA010000289.1:0-3716 GCA_964403625.1 uncultured Dehalococcoidales bacterium
TTTTTTTCACGGATAGGGCCATTGGGTGTTTTCAACCTGATGTTTACTCCCACTATTATGGTTATCGGTCAGGTAATTCTGATTTCACCTATTGTACTGGGGCTTATTATTTCCGCTTTCAGTGGAGTGGACACGGCAATAATAGATACGGCTCGTTCCCTTGGTGCTAGCGGTTTTCAGGTTACAGTTTTAACTTTGAAAGAAGCCAGATTTGCAGTTATGGCTGCAGTTATACTAGGCTTCGGTCGGGCCATCTCCGAGGTGGGATTAGCCCTAATGGTCGGCGGTAATATAAGAGGTTTCACCCGAGTCCTTACTACAGCCATCTCACTGGAGACATCCAAGGGTGATGTAGAGCTATCCATCGCCCTTGGCATAATCCTTATCTTTATTGCCCTTATCATTAATTTAATCTTAAATAGAATACAGCAGAGGTAGGAATGCCCTTAATAGAAACTGTAAATCTATGCCAGAGATACGGTGAGCAGGATATTCTGAAAGATGTCAACTTAAAGGTTGACCGGGGGGAGGTCTTTGCTCTCATTGGTCCCACGGGTGCCGGCAAGACTACCCTTCTGCGGTTGCTCAATCTGCTGGATACTCCCACATCTGGGAAAATATATTTTAATGGAATAGATTACGTCGGTACAACAGGGGTGAAGTTAGAACTACGTCGCCGTATGGCATTTATCCTCCAGAAACCGGTGGTATTCAACATGAAAGTGTTCGATAATATCGCCTGCGGTTTGAAATGGAGGGGGGCAGCGAAAAACGAAATCCGCAGGAAAGTGTATAATATTATTGAGATGACCAATCTCGAAAATTATAAGGATAGAAATGCTCGCACCCTGTCTGGAGGCGAAATGCAGAGAGTAGCCATAGCCAGGGCTATCGTCAACGAACCAGAGCTACTATTGATGGATGAGCCTACAGCAAATCTGGACCCAGGCTCAACAACAAGAATTGAAGAACTGATAACGGATATAATTCGCCAGTACAATACCACCATAATTATGGCTACCCACGATATGTCTCAAGGCCAGCGCCTGGCTGATAGAGTGGGTGTTCTGTTAAATGGTAAAATCCCGCAGACCGGAGACTGGCGTGAAGTATTCAATTCGCCCCGAAATAAGGAGGTGGCAAACTTCGTCGGTGTTGAAAATATCATCGATGGGGTGGTTGCATCGAAACAGGAAGAACTGTCCTTGATAGATACAGGTAAAAATACTATCGAAGCGATAACGGATTACGCTGTTGGTGAAGAGGTCTGCGTTTGTATTCGACCGGAGGACATAACACTTTCAAGATCAAAAATCTCAAGTAGTGCCAGAAATTCTTTTACCGGCGAAATAACCAGAATAGTAACGTTCGGAGCACTCGCCCGGGTTGAAATAGACTGCGGCTATCCTTTGATGGCCTTGATAACTCATAGGTCAGCCGAGGATTTGAATCTAACCAAAGGCGAGAATATATATTTAAGCTTTAAAGTTACCGCAATACATATTATCAAAAGGTGAAACGTGTTAGAAGTAAAAGACCTGAATGTCCAGCTAGGTAAATTCTTCCTGAAAAACATTAACCTCGATGTCAAAGATGGAGAATACTTTGTCCTGCTCGGTCCCACCGGCTCAGGCAAGACTGTGCTGTTGGAATCCATTGCTGGGCTGAACGCTATTAACAGTGGCCAGATATGGATAAATGGTAGGGACGTAACCGACCTCAATCTAGAGCACCGGAAAATCGGTTTTGCCTACCAGGACTACGCTCTCTACCGTCACCTGACGGTCCGCGACAACATATCCTTCGGATTGCTATGGAGAAACCAGAAGCGAAAAGACATTGAAAAAGCCGTTGACCAGGCGGTTGAACTCCTGGGTATTTCCAATCTTCTGGACAAGAGACCCTGGTCTCTGAGTGGCGGAGAAAGCCAAAAAATAGCTCTGGCAAGGGCAATCGCCATAAAACCCGACCTTCTCATCCTTGATGAACCGTTGAGCGCTGTCGACTCCGAGACAAAAGAGGACTACGAAAGAGAGCTAAGGGAACTGCATAACCGTCTGAAACTGACGACTATCCACGTCACCCATAATTTTGAAGAAGCCGTAGCCCTTGGCGACCGTATCGCCGTTATAATGGAGGGACAGATACTCCAGATAGGAACTCCAGAGGAAATATTCCGTAAACCGAAGTCTGAGTTTGTCGCCCGGTTTCTAATGACACGTAACATCTTTGAAGGAGAAGTGACAGCCAGTTCTAACGAACAGAGTATTTTTTCCGTGGATGGGGCAAAGCTAACTGTCAGCACTACTATACAGGGCAAAGCACACGCCACCATTCGCCCGGAAGACATCCTTATTTCCAGAGAACCGCTGAATTCAAGTGCCAACAATATTCTTCAGGGCACCATCACCCGTATTGTTGATCGCGGTTCAGTTATCTATATCAAGGTGAACGTGCCACCGGAGTTTACCTGCCTTATCCTTCGCCGCTCCCTTAAGGAGGTAGGGCTTAAAGAGAAAGAGAAGGCAACTATTACCTTTGATGCCTCAGATGTGAACGTATTTTAGTGGTAAAAATAGGAGAAAAATGACAGGTCTATTTGATTCCTGGCAGCGCCAGATAAACTACCTGAGGATATCGGTTACCGACCACTGCAACCTGAGATGCGTCTACTGCTCGGTTGGTTCTATCCCTCGTCTGACACATGACGACATCCTCCGTTATGAAGAAATCCAGAAGGTAGTTGAAATAGCATCGACAATGGGCATCAGTAAAGTACGCCTTACCGGCGGCGAACCTCTACTCCGACCTGGTCTTAGTACACTAGTCAGCATGCTTGACCGCATAAAAGGTATCGATGATATCTCTCTTACCTCTAACGCGATATTACTCAGTAAATATGCTACCGAGCTAAAAGAAGCCGGGCTGAAGCGAGTTAATGTAAGCCTGGATACTCTTAAGGCAGACAGGTTCAAACAGATAAGCGGTGGAGGTAAACTGGATGATGTAATTAATGGTATCGAAGCTGCTCATCGTGCCGGACTGGAGCCGGTTAAAATCAATATGGTAGTGATGAAAGGAATAAATGACGATGAGGCTATCGAGCTAGCCCGAATGAGCATTAAAGAAGGATGGCATGTCAGGTTTATCGAACTAATGCCCTTCGGAACACCAGGGACTGAGACTCTTGAAATGGTTTCTACTCGCGAAATCCAGGAAGCTATACAATCTCTGGGAAAACTGGAGCCCCATACCGGCCTAGTCGGCAACGGACCTGCCAGATATTACCAACTCCCCGGGGCAACGGGTACTATTGGTTTTATTACGCCTATGACCGAACACTTCTGTCATAGCTGCAACCGTCTCCGTATCACCTCCGATGGACAGCTACGTCCCTGCCTGCTGGCTGATGACGAGGTCAACCTGAAGGCTGCGTTAAGAAACGGGGCAGGCACCGATGAGCTAAAACGCCTTATCCAGCAAGCGGTAAACCTTAAGAGAAAACAGCACAACCTGACGGGAAAGCTTGTACCAGAGATAGCAGGGCGGCCGATGTGCCAGATAGGGGGCTAAGAATTTCCTCTTGTCATGCTGGAGTTTTTCCGTAGGGAAGGCCAAATCATCTCATCACCCTATCGTTGCGAATGAAGTGACCTGTCCACCGTACACCTGCCGCCGTACACCTGCCGCCGTACACCTGCCGCCGTACACCTGCC
>CAYOHA010000290.1:0-3700 GCA_964403625.1 uncultured Dehalococcoidales bacterium
CTAAGCAGGAAGACCCTACTGACAGTAACATCTGGTTAGGTGCTGCCGATGACATTATCCTCAGAAAGAGAGGCATTGAGTTCGTTGATGGCACCGCACCAGGGTTTGCGGCTATCCTCGGTGCTGCCCCGACCAGTGAGATTGCGGCGCAGATAGCTCAGGAGCTTCAGCAGAAGAACCTGTATGTTTTTATGGCTGGCGAGTATAACGGTAAGAGGTTCTCTGAGCAGCTTATTGAGGCTGGCGTACAGATTGGTTGGCCAACCCGCCTGGTTTCCTTTGGACCTGATACCAGTGCTACCGTGTTTGCTATGGGCTTTGCCACCAGGGCAGCTATGTCCTTCGGTGGTATTGAACCCGGTGATTATAGGAAAATACTCATCTATAATAAGGACCGTGTCTTCGCTTTTGCCTTGCCTCTGGGCTATGTTACTGATGAATGGTATGCTAATGGTGCTGGAGCAATCAACTGGGGATTCCCGGTCATTGCTGATACCCCGATTCCTGAAGTCTTACCCACGGGCATCTGTACCTATGAGCATGTCGTCTCCAATATACCACACGACAAGATAGTCAACAGGGCGGTAGAGGTCAGAGGACTGAAGGTTACTGTAGCTGAAATCCCAGTTCCGGTGGCTTTTGGTGCCGCCTTCGAGGGTGAGAGAGTCCGGGGTGAAGATATCTATCTTGAGTGCGGTGGTGGCAGAACCGCAATGGTGGAGTGGGTTACCAGCAAGCGGATGGATGAAGTAGTCGATGGAAAGATTGAAGTTATCGGACTTGAGTTAACCGATATTAAAGCTGGTTCCAGACTGCCTTTGGCAATAGCCGTAGAGGTTGCTGGTAGACAGATGCAGGATGATTATGAGCCTATTCTCGAGCGGCAGATTCATCACCTGATAAACTATGCTCAGGGGTTAATGCACATTGGACAGAGGGACATTGCCTGGTTGCGGATCTCCAAGCAAGCAGTAGAGAAAGGCTTCAAGTTGTCTCATATCGGCACTATTCTCCATGCCAAGCTGCACCAGGATTTCGGCAGAATATTTGATAAGATACAGGTTAGACTCTATACCGAAGAGAGTAAGGTAAAGGAAATAGTTGAAAAAGCTCGAGAAGTGTACCGGACTAGAGATGAGCGAATCGAGGGTATGACCGATGAGAGCACCGATACATACTATTCGTGCACTCTGTGTCAATCATTTGCTCCGAGCCATGTCTGCACTATTAGTCCGGAGAGAACGGGACTCTGTGGTTCTTATAACTGGATGGACTGTAAGGCCGCCTATGAGATTAATCCTACCGGTCCTAACCAGCCAGTGGAAAAGGGTGAATTCATTGATACCAAGCTCGGGCAGTGGAAAGGGGTAAACGAGTTTATCTTTAGGGCTTCCCGGGGCAAGATAGACCATTATAACTTCTACAGTATCGTGAACGACCCAATGACTACCTGCGGCTGTTGTGAGTGTATTGCCGCTGTCCTTCCATTGTGTAATGGAATTATGACGGTAAATCGTGAGTATACCGGGGAAACCCCCTGTGGTATGAAATTTACCACTCTAGCGGGCACGATTGGTGGCGGCTTAAGTACACCCGGCTTCGTTGGTCATGGAAAATATAACACCACACAGAGGAAATTCATCAGGGGAGACGGTGGAATATTAAGAATGGTCTGGATGCCCAGGATGCTTAAGGAGGAGATTGGAGAGCGGCTTAGCGCTAGGGCTGCGGAACTGGGCGTTCCCAACCTGCTGGATATGATTGCTGATGAAACAGTGGGCACTACCGAGGAAGAGATTCTTCCCTTTTTACAGGAGAAGGGACACCCTGCGCTTACTATGGACCCGATACTGGGCTAAATTTATAAAAAATATGGTATACGTCCAGGAAAGGAGACGTTAGAATGGCGCTTACCGGAATAGAGATTTTTAAATTGCTGCCTAAGACGAACTGCAAGGACTGTGGGGTACCTACCTGTCTTGCCTTTGCCATGAGTCTGGCGGCAGGGAAAGCCGAGTTAAAAGCTTGCCCTCATGTCTCTGAAGAAGCTAAGGAGAAACTGCAGGCGGCATCGGCACCACCAATTCGGCCGGTTACCATTGGCGTTGGTAATACAGCATTGAAGGTTGGGGGCGAGACGGTGATGTTCCGCCATGAAAAAAGATTTGAGAATCCTCCTGGTATCGCTATCCTTATCAAGGATACTATGGAAGACGCCGAGGTTGACGTCAGGCTGGAGAAGTTTAAAAAGCTCCAGTACCAGCGAGTAGGCCTTACCCTTCGTCCCGAACTGATCGCCTTGAAGGAGGAATCAGGAGATACAACTAAATACGTAGCACTGGTCAGCAAGGTAAAGCAAAACAGTAATAGTGCTCTTATTCTTATGAGCGATAAACCTGATGTGTTGGCTGCTGCCTTAAAAATTTGCGCCGACAGGAAACCATTGATATACGCTGCTACCAGGGATAACCTGGATAGCATAGCTGCTCTGGCTAAGGAGAATAAATGCCCGGTAGCGGTAAAAGGCTCCAGCCTGGATGAGGTTGCTGACCTCACTACTAAATTAATTGGAGCGGGTATAAATGACATTGTTATTGATTCCGGGTCGAGGACAGTCCGTAAGGCATTTCAGGACCAGGTAATCATCAGGGGCTCTGCCTTGGCTAAGAAGTTTAGACCGTTAGGATTCCCCACTATTACTTTCCCCTCCGAGATGACCGATAACCCGATGAAAGAAGCTGTGATTGCTGCTATGTTTGTCGCTAAGTATGGCGGCATTATCGTACTCTCCGATTTACAGGGGGAAAGCCTGTTTCCTTTACTCGTAGAAAGACTGAATATCTATACCGACCCCCAGCGACCACTCGCTACCACCCAGGGCATCTATGAAATCGGCGGACCTAATGAGAATTCCCCTGTCCTTATTACGACTAACTTCTCCCTCACTTATTTCATTGTCTCCGGCGAGATAGAAACCAGCAAGGTTCCCAGCTGGCTTCTGGTTATGGACACTGAAGGGCTCTCGGTGATGACATCATGGGCAGCAGGTAAATTCGTTGCTGATGCCATTGGACCCTTTGTTAAAAAGAGTGGCATTGAAGGCAAAGTCAAGCATCGTAAATTGGTGATACCCGGGTATGCGGCGGCTGAAAGCGGAGGCTTGGAGGAGGAGTTACCTGGCTGGGAAATTCTTATCGGTCCAAGAGATGGATCGCTTATTCCGGCTTATCTGAAGACATGGAAATAGTAAGGAGGGAAAGATGATCCTTGTTGCGGAAAGTATCAATATTATGTCTAAATCTCTTGGTCCGGCAATGAGAGAGAGGAATCCCGGGCCTATTCAGGAAATGGCTAAGGCTGAGGCTGAAGCCGGTGGCGACTATCTTGATGTAAATATTGGCCCTGCCCGGAAGGCAGGAAACGAAATGATGGAATGGGTGGTCAATACTGTGCAGGAAGTCACCGACCTGCCTTTATCGCTTGATACCACCAATCCTGTAGCTATGGAAGCCGGATTGAAAACCTGTAAAAGCAAAGCTTTGATAAACTCTATCTCCCTTCAGCCTGACAGGTTGCAGGCAGAGTTGCCCCTGGTACAGAAATACAGTGCAGATATGATAGGCTTACTGTGGGGTGTGGAGGGGATGCCCAAAGACGCTAACGAGGGGTGCATGCTTGCTGTTTATCTGGTCTACAAGGC
>CAYOHA010000291.1:0-3696 GCA_964403625.1 uncultured Dehalococcoidales bacterium
ATCATTACAGATCAATTAAGTATTGGGTGACCGGACTCTAACTAAAATATGTATGAGAGGAGGTCATCCAATGAGTTTTCAGGACAAGTCCCTCCAATGTTCCGATTGTGGAACTACCTTCACATTCAGCGCCGAGGAACAAGATTTTTTCCAATCTAAGGGCTACACCAATGAGCCAAAGCGCTGTCCCGAATGCCGTCAGGCAAGAAAGTCAGAACGACATGGAAACAATAACTACGGTTCCAGACGTCAGATGTTCTCTGCGGTATGTTCAGAGTGTGGTAAAAACACTGAGGTACCCTTTGAACCACGCGGTGACAGACCTGTTTATTGTAGCGATTGCTACCGTAAAGTAAGATCCGTCAGGTAAGTAAGGTAAGACTTTGAGTCGCATCAGGGCTAGCTAACTAACCCTGGTGTGACTCTGAGAAGAGTGAGTTTTGATGTTGGAGGTATCTATATCCACAGGTAATCACAAGCTGTCACTGCATGTATCAACCTTAGATAAGTAGAAAGACTGGGTGATTTTAATAATAAGGAGTTTTATATGAAAATCTACGTGGGTAATTTATCCTACGAGGTAACAGAACAAGACCTGCGACAAGAGTTTGAGGCTTTTGGCAAAGTGGACTCGGTAAGCGTCATAACAGACAAGTATAGCGGACGTCCTAAGGGATTTGCCTTCGTTGAAATGTCATCGGTGTCTGAAGGCCAAGCTGCAATTGCCGGCCTAAATGGGAAAACACTTAAGGAACGGACTCTTACTGTCAATCCAGCTCGCGCTCGCACCGACAATAGGAGTGGTGGCTCCTATGGTGGGAGAAGGAATAGCGGCTACGGTGGAGAAAGACAGAGAAGATACTAGAATAACTTTTAACTTGCCTCTCTTAAAGTAACAAAAAATATGATAGTAACTTGAAGAACTATTGATAACAGTTTGAGTGGCAGACCTGGCACTCAAAAAAGAACGGCAATTAAAAAATGATAATCAAAATAAGAGGGCGATGAACTGAAAATACTGCTTGTATATCCCCAGTACCCTGACACTTTCTGGAGCTTTAAACATGCTTTGAAATTCGTCTCTAAGAAAGCTGCATTCCCTCCACTAGGTTTGTTGACGGTGGCGGCGATGCTACCGGTAGATTGGGAGAAAAAGCTGGTGGATATAAACGTCGCCAGACTGAACGATAGTGATATAAAGTGGGCTGATTACGTATTTATCAGCGCTATGGCGGTGCAGAAGAAATCAGTTAAAGAAGTAGTCGTCCGGTGCAAGCAATTAGGTGTAAAAATAGTAGCCGGAGGCCCATTATTTACTGCCGGATATGAAGAATTTGAAGATATTGACCACTTTGTCCTGGGCGAAGCTGAAAATACCCTCCATCCTTTTCTGGAAGACCTGGAGAAAGGGCACGCACGACACATCTACTCTTCTAATGAACGCCCGGATATCAGCGTTACTCCCATCCCGCTCTGGTCGCTGATAGATATGAAACATTATTCCTCAATGAACCTGCAATATTCGAGAGGGTGTCCCTTCGATTGCGAGTTCTGCGATATCGTCATATTGAACGGTCATACGCCAAGGACCAAAAGCAAAGAACAGTTAATCTCAGAACTGGATTCCCTGTATGAGCAGGGCTGGCGTGGTAGTCTATTCATCGTTGATGATAATTTCATAGGCAATAAGAAGAAATTGAAGACGGAAACACTACCGGCGCTTATCGAGTGGAAAGAAAGTAAGAAGTACCCATTTGCTTTTTGCACGGAGGCATCCATTAATCTGGCAGACGATGAAGAGCTAATGCGTTTAATGGTGGCTGCCGGATTTGATGTGGTATTCGTTGGTATTGAAACTCCAAATGATGAAAGCCTGGTCGAGTGTACCAAGTATCAGAATCAAAACCGGGATCTCATCGCTTCGGTCCATAAACTCCAGGAGTTCGGACTGGAGGTTCAGGGAGGCTTTATCGTCGGTTTCGATAGCGATCCGGAGTCCATTTTCCAAGCCCAGATAGAATTTATTCAGAGGAGTGGTATTGTCACTGCAATGGTAGGACTATTGAACGCTCCTCCAGGGACCAGGCTCTATCGGCGTTTAAAGGAAGAAGGCCGCCTTCTGAGTCCATTTACAGGCAACAACACCGACTTCTCGCTCAATTTCATCCCCAAAATGGACTACGAAAGACTAATCAGAGGTTATAAGCATATCCTGGATACGATATATTCGCCTAAAGAATATTACGAGCGAATCAGGACCTTCCTTAAAGTGTATAAACCCTCGAGGACTAAACCGGGTAAAGTACAGATTCACCAGATAAAAGCATTCTTCAGGTCTATCTGGTTCCTTGGTATAAGAGGAAAGGGGAAAAGGCATTACTGGAGGCTATTTATTTCTTATTTGATGAAATCTCCGCCAAAATTTGCCAGGTTCATCCTTCTTGCCGTGTATGGATACCATTTCCGCAAGGTTGCTATGGCCCAAATATGGTAGTAGTACTGTTCACTCCGTTAAACACATACGGAATCGTTCAGGGCTTAATTGAATGGGGGCTAATTTCTCATGATTTGTTAAGACACCGTAACGAAATGGAATTTTTGGAAACTAAATATCCTTCCTTCTGATATTACATTATAATTATGGCTACTTAGTCTAGTAAAGTAAACACAAAATTTTTCAGGGTGTATCGGGGTAGAATAACCTCCAACCACGTGATTATTGTTTCTGATGGAGTTCAACTCTTGAATTCCGCCAAGGGTTCTACAATATGTCGCGCAAGAAATGTATGATTTCTTAGAGATGAACAATAAACGTAGAAGGGAACCGAGATGTTCCATGTGCGGCGAGTGTTGTCGGGCTCCGGTCGTTCTCATTACAAAGACTGAAGATTACAGACGATGGATACTTGAAGGTCGCTCGGATATTCTGAAATATGCCTCGACGCCTCCGTTGCGAGGTTATGGTGACCTTTGGATAGATATAAAAGGTAGCGAAGAGTCTGGCTATTGCCCATTTGTCCACAAAGTCAGTCATCGTCGATATATTTGCTCAATTCAGGATACTAAACCGAGAGTGTGTAAGGGATTTTGGTGTGAATGGGCGTACGGGATTGGCAAGAAAGGTGTACCTTTTAAGACTGATCAAGGTTGGACAGACAAAGCTAGAAACTTAGGCTACGGGCAGAGCAGTAATCGTAGCCGCCGTAAAATCTAGCCCAGCTTAGCATTTATACTCACTTGTTACTAACGAACTTCTGCGTATTACTTAATTTATATGCCCCGCAGCTTGGAGGTTGTCCGACAATTCAACCGGAGGCAGTGGTAAAATAGTGGACAAAGGATACGGGAGGAAACTTAGAGATGGCGTATATTCAATCATGCAAAGACCAAATCTGGCTGCTGCCGCCGGGTATTGAAGAGTTGATACCAGAAGACCATATATGCTTTCTGGTTGAAGCCCTTGTAGATGCTATGGATTTCAAGGCATACGATTGAATTAGGCAATCGGGAGGGGTTGCTGGATTTATCCCATCTCTCAACAGACGGGAGTAAGATAAAAGCCAACGCATCCAACAGAAGGGTGCTTAACGGGAAGGAACTGGAATTCCTACTCCGGTTTGTGGACGATGAGCTTGAGGAACGGGCAAGGCAAGATATAAAGGAGGATGAAATCTTTGGTGACCTCAGGGGATTTGA
>CAYOHA010000292.1:0-3674 GCA_964403625.1 uncultured Dehalococcoidales bacterium
ATGCGGCTACCGAGGCAATTAACCGGGGAATGAGCCTGGAGGAAGCCCAGAAGGATACTGCCCTCCTTGAACGGCACTCTATTAAGCTTCCACCCGGACCAATGACCGGAATGATGGCAGGCGGGAACTTTGCACGACTGTATGAGTTACTGAAAAAGTAGGAGAATTATTAACCTACTCCTGATTGAAACCTTCGGCAAAGAACTGGGCTACGATGCGGGCAACTTCTTCTTCATAACCACCGAGGAAGTGGTCTGCTCCAGGAATGATATGGTAACGTACGGTACCGGAAGGTTTCTCCATTTGTTTACAGAACAACTTCAGCGAGACCATCTGGTCGTCTTCACCGACGACCAGCAGACAGGGCTTATTATAACCGTTCAGCTTTTCCCAGTTTGATTCTGATAGCGGTGCTGAGACCAGAGCCAGCATTCTGACCCTTTCATCCCGGAGAGCAAACGGCACGGACATCATCGCTCCGAAAGAATATCCGGCCAAGCCTATTCTTTTAGTGTCAATACTTTTTGTGGATAGGACATATTCCAGAGCCGCTTTAACATCTTCCCGCTCGGTGACACCTTCTCCAAAGTTACCTTCGCTGTTACCGACCCCCCTGAAATTAAACCTTAATGCAGCAATTGAGTGCCGGGACAATGCCTGCCAGATAGCCGTAACAACGCTGTTCTGCATACTGCCGCCGTGGGGAGGAAAAGGGTGGCAGACAATTACGCCCGGAAAGGGGCCATCTCCATCAGGGAAAAACCATTCTCCTTCAAGTATAATGTCACCACAGGGGAATTTTACCGGAACAGACTTCAATCTTTTTCCTCTTTTACGTTTTCGCCCGTTTTTTTCTTTCCCTTCCACCAGCTCTTCAACCGTTCGATAACCTGCTTCTCGTATCCCTGCTCACCAGGGAAATAATACTGCCTGCTCTGGAGTGACTCAGGCAGGTTTCGCTGCTTAACAAAGTGTTCAGGATAGTCGTGGGCATACTTGTATCCCTTTCCATAACCTGCCTGCTTCATCAGCGGTGTCACCGGGTTGCGCAGGTGCAGTGGCACCTCATCCGCTGAACCTTTCTTGATATCATCCTGGACACGCGAGTAAGCCTCATAGAGAGAATTACTTTTAGGGGCTGTCGCCAGGTAGATAGCGGCTTCGGCTAGTGCCAGGTTACCTTCGGGCATACCGATAAAATGTACTGCCTGCTGGGCTGCCATAGCTATCACCAGCGCCTGAGGGTCAGCCATGCCGACATCTTCCGAGGCGAAGCGGACCATCCGGCGGGCAATATATAGAGGGTCTTCTCCCGCCTCCAGCATCCTTGCCAGCCAGTACAGGGAGGCGTCAGGGTCCGAGCCCCGCATTGATTTATGCAGGGCAGAAATCAGGTCGTAGTGCTGGTCTCCTGCCCTATCGTAACGTAAGGCCGGATGCTGGACGGCATCTTCAATGGTGGCTAATGGGACATTTCGCTTCCCCTGGGCATCTGGCGGTGTACTCATCACGGCCAGCTCTAGTGCGTTAAGGGCAATCCGGGCATCACCTTTCGACATAGTAATAAGATGGCTCAACGCCTCAGGTGCTAACTCTACATTTAACGCTCCGAGTCCTTTTAGCCTGTCTCTCATCGCCCTCATAATTATTACACGAACCTCATCATCAGAAAGAGGGTTTAAAGTAAGGACCTGACTCCGGGAAAGGAGAGGTGAAGTAACCTCGAAGGACGGATTTTCGGTAGTCGCCCCGATCAGAGTTACGGTACCATCCTCAACATAAGGCAGGATAGCATCCTGCTGGGTCTTATTGAAACGATGAATCTCATCGATAAATAGTATAGTCTTTTGCTGGTGAATCCTACGCCTTTCCTTAGCTTCCTCGATTATACGACGCAGGTCAGAAACACCAGCGCTGACAGCGCTGACAGCGCTGAAGTGGGCATTGACGGTATTGGCGATAACATAAGCCAGGGTGGTCTTACCGCTTCCCGGCGGGCCCCAGAGGACAATCGACGGTAACCGTCCGCCTTCAATAGCTTTCCTAAGCACCCTCCCCTCGCCTACCAGATGATGTTGACCGACAAAATCACCGAGGCTTGAAGGCCTCATCCTGGTGGCCAATGGTGCCTGCTGCCTTTTCTGTTCCTCTGATTGATGTTCAAACATATCCATAACTCCACCCCCTCAATTAATCCCGGTTTATATTAACACCACTAAGTTGGGCTATCTGCCTCACTCCTAGCCAATGATGATATCGTCCAGACGCCGTTTGGGTACGTGGTGGACACCTTCGGCATCTCGCCAGTAGTCAGTATTTCCATCGGGACCTACAGTCTCAAGTACTACCTTTTCCCTAGGTTTACCCAAAGACAGAACCAGGAGTATTTCATAGCGGGGAGGTATTCCGAGTGTCTTGCTGAGCTCTTGTCTCTTGACGGCTCCGTGCATACAGCCACCAAGACCCTTCTCTCTGGCACCGAGAAGAATACTCTGGGCGGCAATACCATGATCACAGCCAGCATCCTTACTTATCTCTGTATCCAGTAAGATGATAATATAGGCTGAAGGTCGCTCTCCTTCGGAGGGACCGGGCCAGTCTCTGAGAAGGCCGGCAAAACCAAGGCACCGGAATATTACTGCATTCTTTTCCGGTTCACAGGAAAGGATATATTTAAGCGGTTGTCTGTTAGTCGCCGATGCCGAAAACCTTGCTAGGTCAATAAGCTCTTTCAGGGTCTCGCGTTCAATAGCTACATCTTGATAAAACCTCCGGCAACTCCTGTTTTGCCGTATCAAATCTCTTATCATTTGAACCTCCTTGTTGTTAGTTGCCGCCGCTGCACCTTCATCCCCGTAAGCCATAATCAATAAAACCTCCCATGTTTGGATTGATATTATTCATCAGGATATGTATATAATATAGCGGTTGAACTTTGCAACTTCTGGAGGAGGTTGAAGACTGATCCTGACAGAAAGGAAGTGACCACGAGACGATGGACGAAATCACAGTAACCATTGATGGTAAGGAACTAACGACCAGAAAAGGAACGAAGATTCTCCGGTTGGCGCAGAGAGCTGGTATCTATATTCCGGCACTCTGCGACCATCCTGACCTGACACCGGTTGGCTATTGTGGCTTATGTTTGATAGAGGTTAAAGGTAGCGGTGAGCTTAAGTCATGTATGACTGAAGCAGAGGATGGTATGGTGATAGTGACCGATACACCAGCAATACAGAGTAAACGACAGGAAGCATTAGAGAAGATCCTCACTGAGCATCCCCATACTTGCCTTGACTGCTGGCGCCGGGAAAGATGCGGACCTTTCGACATCTGCCTGCGAAGCACCGCCGTTAGCCAGCACTGCGTCTATTGCCCCAAGAATGGCCATTGTGAATTACAGAGAGTAGTCGACTATATTGGCATCCGTACGGACATCCCCTATCACTTCAAGGAGTATGCGGTTGAAAAAGACAACCCATTCTTCATCCGTGATTATAACCTCTGCATCGTCTGTGGTCGCTGCGTCCGTGTCTGCCGGGATGTAAGGGGCGTGGGAGTCTACATTCTGGACAATGAAGAGAACCCGACCAAGGTGCTTACGGCTAAGGGCGGCTCTACTCAGGACTCAGGTTGCCGGTTCTGCTTTGCCTGTGTTGAGGTATGCCCGACGG
>CAYOHA010000293.1:0-3636 GCA_964403625.1 uncultured Dehalococcoidales bacterium
AATATTCATTTCAGTAAGCCCTCCAGTAGTATTATGGCTGCCTTTTTATCTAATGGTCTATTATTATTACCACATTTTGGCGATTGAATACAGCTTGGACACCCTTCATCGCAAGGGCAGCTTTTAATCGCATTCAGAGTTGCCTGCCATAATTTTTCTACCAACTCAAAACCCTTCTCGGCAATGCCGATACCGCCGGGGTAGGCATCATAGAGAAATATCTGAGCTTTACCGGTATCGGGGTGAAGTGGGGTGGACACACCACCGATATCATTGCGGTCACAAAGGGTAAATAAAGGGAGCATGGCTATAGAGGCATGCTCGGCAGCGTGTAAGCCACCAGCAAAGTCTAATTGAGCTTTGTCCAGCCGGTCAACAGATTCCCCTGGTAGGTCGAACCAGAGAGCGACGGTTGGAAATTGTATGGGCGGCAGGTCAAGTGGCTCCTCACCAATTACTTCTTCAGTGTACTGAAGTTTTTTCTTGAAACCGACTACATTATTGGTAACCTCCACATCACCCAGATATAGATTAACCGGTCCGCAGTTTCTACTCTTGATTAGCTTTTTGATGCGCAGTTCTTCGATTTCCTTGGTTTGAGTATAATAAACAGCATCGATACGTACCGCATAGGCAGTGTGTCCCTCAAGATCGAACTCGGTAATAAGATATGGCTCTCCCTGGTGGAGATAGATTGCTCCAGTGTGTATCTGGAAGAAGGCAATACTGGCATCTACAGTCTCAATCAGAGAACCGGAGAGAGTATCAATGACTGCATAATTTTCTCCACCGGTCGAGCGGATGTTGATTGATTGAGATGGATAAGAGATAGAAGGTGCTAGATACCACTTCTGACCTCGCTCCCGTAGTAGACTCTCTTTTTCCAGTGATGTCCTTTCCTGAGTAAAAAGAGGACCGAAAAGAGTTTCGTCTTCATCGGTCAGGGGCAACTCCCAGGCAGCACACAAAAGGTGTGCTCTCAGGATATAGTGGTTATCGGGGTTGACCAGAGCATTCTCAAAGCTTTTCTGAAAAAACGATTCAGGGTGGTGCATAAAATACTGGTCGAGGGGATTGTCCAGCCCGATAAGAAAGCTTAATGAACCCTCCCTCCCCCGACCACTCCTTCCGGCCTGCTGCCAGGTACTGGCAATGCTCCCCGGATAGCCGGTAAGGATAGTTGCCTCGAGGTCGCCGATATCTATACCAAGCTCTAAGGCAACGGTAGCTACTACACCCAGAAGCTGACCACCAAACAACTCCCGCTCTATCTGGCGACGTTCCTGAGGAAGATAGCCTGCTCGATAAGCTTTGATTCGTCTTGCCAGGGGTGGATTTACTTCAGCCAACCTGTCTCGTGAATAGGCGTAAATAATCTCTGTCAGACGGCGACTACGGGCAAAAGTCAAGGTACGAATATTTTGACCTACAAGCTCGGTAAACAGGTTAGTCGCCTCACTATTGGCACTGCGGCGAGTGCTTTTCGCCCGGTCAATGATGGGAGGGTTCCAGAAGATAAAGTCTTTTTCTCCGTGAGGGGATCCATCGTTATCTACCACAGTGAAGGGAAGACCGATAAGTTTTTCGGCATGCTCACCTGGGTTAGCTATAGTAGCCGAGCAACAGATGAAACGGGGCTCTGAACCATACAACTTGCACAGTCGGCGTAAACGGCGTATCACACCAGCGACATGGGAACCAAAAACACCACGATAGATATGGGCTTCATCAATTACTACATATTTCAGGCTCCGCAGCAGTCTTGACCAGGAGCGGTGGTTGGGCAGGATACCAACGTGGAGCATATCAGGGTTAGTAAGTATGAGCCTTGCCCTTTTTCTAATTCCGTTCCGGTCAGCCTGAGGGGTATCACCATCAAATGTAGAAAACTCCTCAGACCTGAGTAGGTCGGGGGAAAAAAATTCTCTTAGAACACGTAGCTGGTCTTGAGCCAGGGCCTTGGTTGGGAAAAGGTAAAAAGCACGGCTATCCGGGTCTTTTAAAAGCGCTTCAAGAACGGCAATGTTATAGCACAAGCTTTTACCACTGGCACTTGAAGTTGCCACCATAACATTCCTGCCCTGCCGGGAATTATTCACCGCTTCAGCCTGGTGAGCGTAGAGTGAGGATATACCGTGCTTCTTGAGACAGTCTTGAAGGCTGGTCATCAGAGGCTCATCCAGTTCAGCAAAGTCCGCCTCGCGGGAAGGAATATGTTCAATATGAGCTATCTGACCATTATAGGTGTCTTGAGCTTGTAGATAGTGAATGAAAGCCGAGGTATCCATTTAGTTTTTCCTTCAGGGAGTCTGAAAAGGACATAGCCCCTTTTCTAATAAATTCTCCTCCCTTCCCCTTAAAAAAGGAGAAGGGAAGGTTGGTTTATTCAACGGACATAAGTATAGCGGAGAAGGTAGTAAGGTTAATCAATAACTAAAGAGTGTTATATTTTAGCAAAGACCTGTTATCCCCCGGGGAATTGTTGGTATAAAGAACAGTCAAGCTCTTCCCTTGTGATAATTTCAACTAGAGATGGCTGTCCTGAGTCTACCGCCTTTTTAGCTCTCTGGAGTGCCGGAATAATATCGGCCGGTTTTTCTACCTTTTCTGCATAGCCACCCAGTCCTTGAGCGACTTTGGTATATTCTCCCGACTGGCGATTGAGATGGTAACGCTCGGAAGCTACCGGATGGAATCTGGTGTATCCCGCCAGCAGTGAATTATTCACTAGTACCATCAGGATGGGAATTTCCTCTCTTACTGCTGTCTCGAAGTCCATTCCCACCATGCCGAAGGCAGCGTTACCTAGAAAAGCAACGGCTGTCTTATCCGGTCTGGCTAGTTTTGCCCCCATAGCAAAGCCCAGCGAACCACCCAGCGTGGTCGTTTTACCCCAGCCGATATAACCTCCGGGTATCAGACATTCCCAGAAGGGAAGCAGGTGATCGCGTGGATATCCGGCATCGTGGGTAATGATTGTTTCTTTCCTGTCCAGTACTTTCATCATATCCCAGATTACACGATAGGGATTAATGGGGACTTCGTCGGAAGTAAGTTTGGGCATCCATTCTTTCAACCACTCATCTTTAACTGTCTTGATTTCTCCAGCAACAGCTTTGTTGCCTTTTCTACCTTCAGGACCGATCTGGGCTTTTACCTCATCAATAAGCTGTCTCAGTACCAGTTTGGCATCGCCCAGGATAGCATATTCCAGAGAATAGTCTTTATTGAGGTCGCGCTCGTCTATAGTCGACTGTATGACATGCTTGTCATCGGGAATCGGAGTGGTAAATCCCTCTTTGGTACAACTGGAGCCAATAGCAAATACCAGGTCGGCTTTCTTCAGGAAGTGCATCACCATTTTAGGGCGTGTCCTTCCACCGGCTCCGAGAGATAGCGGATGGTTCTCGGGGAAACTGCTCTTGCCACACATCGTGGTGAATACCGGAATCTGCAATAACTCAGCAAACTCACGCAATTCATCCCAAGCACAGGCAAAGAGGACTCCCTGGCCAGCGCGGATTACTGGATTCTTAGCAGCCAATAAGGCTTTGACCGTTGCTCTTATATCGGCAGGGTCCCCCGAAGCCTTAGTCCCTTTTACTGGTTTATACTGGAACCTGGTATCATCAAACT
>CAYOHA010000294.1:0-3615 GCA_964403625.1 uncultured Dehalococcoidales bacterium
ATTCTGGCAAACGTCGCCGGCGTTCCGGCTAACGCACCGCTTATGGATATAACTCGCGAGTTGTGGGACAAAGGGCTTGACGTTAACCTCAGGAGTGTCTTAATTTGCTGTCAGGCGGTAGGGAAAGTAATGATGGAGCACAAGAGAGGCAGCATCATTAATTGGGCTTCGTCAGCGGGGCTCCGGATGGGAGTCCTGTCTGTTTACGGTATAGCAAAGATAGGCATTATGCACCTGACAGGATTGGTGGCCCGGGAGCTTGCCCCTTATAATATCCGCTGCAATGCTATCGCCCCCGGTCTGATCAGGACGGACTTCGGCTTCGTCGGCGTCGACGGTATCAGGGAAGATAATCCTCCCCCCAGCCGCAGGATAGACTATGAGGAGCGTGGAAAGACTATACCGCTGGGGAGGTATGGGGAGGCAAGCGATGTTGCCGATGTTGCTCTGTTTCTGGCTTCAGATGCGTCCCGCTATGTTACGGGAATCACTATTCCCGTCGATGGCGGTAATACGGTGAGATGAGGCAATGGTATACTTAGTTGCTGATGGTATCTTCCTGAGAGCTGATAAGCTAATACTTCAAATGGCGTAATCAACGAGCTAAAAATAACGGAGTATATAAATGTCCGTAATAAAATCTCATAACATAACGCTTTACGGCGGCAAGAAATATGATATTGTCCTTAAACCGCTTTCTGACGAGCATTTCCCGCTTTTATATAAATGGTGTGCCGATCCTGAGGTGCTTTACTGGACAGAGAGTGGCGAAGATATCGTACGTTCGTATGATAAGGAAATTGTGCATAAAATATATGGTGGAGTCTCACAAAACGCTTTTTGTTTCTTGATAGAGGTAGACGGTATTCCAATGGGCGAATGCTGGCTACAGAGAATGAATCTGAAAAACGTTCTGGCGATGTATAATAACTCGGTTGATGTACGCAGGATTGATATGTTAATCGGAGAAAAGGAGTATTGGAATAAAGGCATCGGGTCAGAGTTTATGCCAATGGTTATTGACTTTGCATTCAATATAGAGCACATAGATGTCCTGCACTGCTTCTGTGAGGACTATAATATCCGCAGCCGTAGAATGTGGGAGAAAAACGGATTCAAATTGATATTTGCAGAGGCTTTAACTCAGCCTCAAAAAGGGAAATATCAATACCATTTTAGATTGACAAGAGAAGAATACATAGAACAGAATCGGACTATAGCTCCAAATAGTAAAGTAAGTAAATAGAAGATGGAGGTAATAGTTTATGAAAAGTGACTGGGAGTTTGATCATGTAGGACTTGTCGTCAGGGACCTTGACGAGTTTCTTACCTACTATCCCTCCTTAGGTATCGGCGTGGATATAGGCCCTTTGGGTAATGGGGCGGTCTGGCCTGTTCCCGGTTCGCCTGAAGAAGAGCCTGAACCTACCACCATGGTGATGTACGGTAAGCCCTTCGTTAATCGCCCGAGACCAACTACTACGGGGGGAGTTACTGTTAATAAGATAATTGAAAATCTCCAGGTAGGCTCACTAGTAATCGAGTGTATCCTTGGTCGTCCTGATGGTAATGGCATGAACGACGACTTCTTTAGAGACTACGGTGAAGGAATCAGCCATATCTGTTACAACATACCTGATCCCGAGAAGGAGACGGCCGAACTGGTCAAGAAAGGCGCCGAGATCGTTATGAGTCTGGAGCGACGCGGCAAGATCGCTGAGAACTACCTGGGCACCAGCAAATACGGTAATATCTGGCTCTCGTTTCGACCGCCGGCGGAGAAATGGCACAAAGCTTGGCAGGCGCACAACAGGGCACATCCTCTCGTAAGTAACTGGAAATTCCGCGGTATGAGCGTTGCGACTCGGGATCTTGATAAAGCTACCGAGTATTATCAATTTCTAGGTATAGCCGAACTGCAACCCGAGGTCATGCTTGATAGCAGCTCATCTCGTGACTTCAAAGTACACGGTCTTACCGGTTCGGTTGCTAGAGTTAGAAACAGGACAGCCCTGGTAGGTTCGATGATGTACGAGTTTGCCCAGACTCTTGAAAAAGAGACTACCTACGGGGAATGCTTGAGCAAGAGAGGCGAAGGCGTCTACAGCCTAGACTTCACCGTAGATGACCTTGAGAAGGAAACAGCCAGGCTGGTTTATAGAGGGGTACGCATCGTTCTCAGTGGAAAAGCCAGGGATGGCAGTGCCTTCGCCTACTTCGACACCCGGAAAGTTGGCAATTTGATGGTGAAGCTGGTACAGGTATAAAAAATAATCCCTACAGTATATGGTCTATTAAGTATATAATAGGCGTTAATGTGTGTCTGTATGTTGATTTATTAGCATGAACATATAAATAATCATTTCCCAATACTGGAAAATGTTCTAATGGAGGATAAAAATTTCAAACGATAAAGAAAAAGTAGAAAGTATTCTCAGTCCGTACCGAGTTTTAGACCTTACTGATGAAAAGGGACTTCTATGCGGAAAGATATTAGGAGACCTGGGAGCCGATGTTATTAAAGTCGAGAGACAGGGAGGTGATCCTGCCCGAAATCTGGGACCTTTCTATCATAATGTACCTCATATTGAGCAGAGCCTCTTCTGGTTTGCGCTGAACACCAGTAAAAGAGGTATCACTCTAAATATTGAGACACCAGATGGCCACAAAATCTTTAAGAGACTGGTAAAGAATGCCGACTTTGTAATCGAGTCTTTCCCACCAGGTTACCTGGACAGACTCGGACTGGGCTACTCTGACCTGGAGCAAATTAATCCTACAATTATCATGGTATCAATCACTCCATTTGGACAAACCGGTCCATATAAGGACTGGAAAACTTCAGATATCGTAGCCTGGGCAATGGGTGGCCAGATGGCACCCTGCGGCGATATTGACCGCCCTCCTTATAGGGTAAGCCATCATTCACAGTCATACCTTAATGCCGGGCTTGATGCTGCCCAGGGAGCTTTAACAGCTCTTTTCTACCGCTGGAGTACAGGAGAGGGGCAACAGGTTGATGTCTCAATCCAGGAATCCGTTATCCAGGCTACCGAACATATAACATCCGCCTGGGACAGGAGAAAAGCTATCCAAAAACGGGGAGAGGAAAGCGGATTCCGCCAATCCCAGTTATGGAAATGCAAGGATGGCTATGTCTCCTTCGCCTATTCGGGGGGT
The DNA here is from genome assembly GCA_964403625.1 of uncultured Dehalococcoidales bacterium. Classification (GTDB taxonomy): domain Bacteria; phylum Chloroflexota; class Dehalococcoidia; order Dehalococcoidales; family UBA2162; genus CAYOHA01. The sequence continues at coordinate 3,181 of CAYOHA010000294.1, forward strand.
GCAAGTGCAGCACGTGCCAATGATACTCTCTGGCAATGGATGGCCAGCGAAGGACTGGCAGATGATTCGTTTAAGGAATTTGATGGAAGTCAACTTGATCCGCTGGGTGGAACAGCACCGGAGCGAATCAAAGAAGCAACGGCTAATTTCTTCCTGGCGCATACCAAGGCGCAACTTCTTGATGGGGCACTTAAGCATGACGTCCAGCTCTATCCCGTCTCCACTCCCGCCGATATATTAGAGAATCCTCAACTTGCCGCTAGAGGGTTCTGGGAGAAAATAGAACACCCAGAACTCGGCACTACCATTATTTATCCCGGTGCTTTTGCCTTTACCTTAGAGGCACGTCCAAAAATATCTCGGCGTGCTCCGCTTATCGGCGAGCACAATATAGAAGTTTATGAGCAGGAACTTGGTATCTCAAAGGAAGAGCTG
>CAYOHA010000295.1:0-3609 GCA_964403625.1 uncultured Dehalococcoidales bacterium
CAGTTGGTGAGAGAGATTTTAACTTACCAGAATATAGAAGTTATGGGACTGATGACTATGGGACCTCGTTTTGGTAATCCTGAAGATTCAAGACCATATTTTATCGAAACGAGGAAAATATTTGAGAAGCTTAAGCAGCTCAACCTTCCTAATGTCAAGATGAACTATCTCTCAATGGGGATGACTAATTCTTACCGCATTGCCATCGAAGAGGGTGCAAATATGGTCAGGCTTGGCAGCAGGCTCTTTGGCGAGAGGGAGAGTTAGCTTTGGAGGACAATTCTGAAAGGAGACAAAATGCCTTCCATTATTTCAATTATTGGTATTTCAAATTCGGGAAAGACGACCCTGATGGAAAAGCTGATCCGGGAGCTTAAATCAAGAAATTATCGGGTTGCTACCGTAAAACATACTGCCGAGGAAGCAACACTTGACACACCAGGCAAGGATACATGGCGTCACCTTCAGGCAGGAAGCGAAGCTACCGTCCTTGGCTCAGATAACGGGATAGTATTAATAAAACCGGTCACCACAGAAAACATTCTTGATGAAATTGCCCGGCTCTTTGGAGAGGACTATGACATAATCCTCGCTGAAGGCTTCAAACAGAGTAATGCCCCCAAGATTGAAGTCCATCGAAATGAGATCGGTCCACCGCTAAAAGATATCAAACAGCTTATCGCTATCGTCACCGACGAACCCCTTGAAACTAAGACCCGTCAGTTCTCTTTGGAGGATGTCAAAGGTCTGGTTGATTTTATTGAGGACGGTTTTATCAAGACTCAAGATACCCGCCTCTCTCTCTATGTAAACGATGCCCTCATTCCTCTTAGCAAGTTCCCTGGAGAGATTGTCACCAATGTCCTTCTGGCAATGGCAAATTCACTAAAAGGAGTAGGGAAGGTAAATAGTCTCAAGGTATTCCTGAGAAAGAGAGACTGAATTCAAGGGTAACGAATCTGTAAGAGATGATATAGTCGTTCTGTGCTGACGGGTAACTGAAATTCAGGCTCGGTTACCCTTGAAAGGAAATGAACCGAAATCACCAGCCTGCACCTGGCCTGAAATATCATCGCCATTTACCGTTCCCATAAAGCCGAGTGGAAACTGACCCATCGGAGTACTTATTTGCGTTGAAAATGTAAAATTATTACCGGAAACCGTGCCATCCTTGAATGCATTCTCCCCCTCTTCGGCGTTATAAGTACCACTAAGAGAGTCTCCATCTGTTTTGAGTGTTAACTTGCCGGGTCGTGTGCCCATTGGTGTCTCTACCGCAATGTTATAGGTGCCGTCAACTGTCATTTCTTCCCTCCTCTAATTATTGGTATAAATCGGGTTTCAAGCGAGCAAAAACATGCTCCAGAACAATTCAGCGTCTTTCAGGAAATAGGGCATATCAAGGCGGTTACTGAATGGGGCTCAAACACGCAGGTCAAGGACTGTTCCTTAGCTTTGATAGTAATCTCCTTCGTCCCAACTTTTTCCGGATTGTCAAAAGTGTTTTCAGCTTTAATTTCCGGCCCGTTAATAATTTTTACTCGGACCTCTCCAATAAATTGACTGTTAGTTAATTGGACTGTTGTTTCCATAGCCTCAGTTAAACTCCGGTTGACCACGTAGACGATGACTTGCTTCTGTGTCTCATCCAGCGTTGCTGAAACATCCAAGGTACGAATACCAGCGTAGTCACCTCCAGAAAATGTCTCCCCCTGCCACCATACATCTAAAGCTAATTGACCGCAGGTATTTCTGTAAAGCTCGAAGGGATAAAATATTGTTTGTAAGACCAGACCCTCCCGTCGAGTAAGGACAGGTGCAATCACATTAACGATTTGAGCGATATTTGCCATTCTCACTGATTTGGCATGGCGGATAAAAGCATTAAAATGCATCGCTACAACCAGGGCGTCCTCAAGGTTATAAATTTCCTCCAGTTTATTCTCGCTCGGTATTCCACCGTATTTTGAATGCGTACGATACCAGACATTCCATTCATCTACAGCAATTGGGATTGGACGTTTGATTTTACTTTTCAGATATAAAGCCTGAAGCAGACCTTCATAGGCACTCAGCCGTTCTTCAATAAGCTCCGATAAAGACATATAGGCAGCGAAATTATTATTAGGATTGCCGACGTACCAGTGCAGTGCCATATAGTCGATTAGATTGCCTGCCTGTTCTACGAGTAACTGGGCACGCTCGGCGAAATCGCCTTCCCAGAGCGATACTGCTGAAGCAATCAGCTTTATCTTCGGATCAACCCATTTCATCACCTTACCAAACTCGGTAAAAGATCGGGCATATTCTTGCGGGGTTTTATAGCCAATCTGCCAGGGACCATCCACTTCATTACCGATACCCCAGTATTTTACTCCATGAGGATCCATAAAGCCGTGTTTCTGACGCAGCCTTACCAGAGTAGTATCCTGCATACCATTGCAGTACTCGACCCAGTCGCGGGCTTCTCTCATATCACCATCGCCGCAATTTACTACCAGATACGGTTCGGAACCTAATTTCCGGCAGAAAGTAATGAACTCATTGGTACCGAAGTGATTAGTTTCCACCGCCTGCCAGGCTAAATCGGTCCTTGATGGTCGTTCTTTTTGAGGTCCCACGCCATCCATCCAGTGGTAGCCAGATGCGAAGTTACCCCCGGGATAGCGTATGACCGGCAGACGTAGGCGACGGAGAGATTTTATTACATCGGAACGTAAGCCTAGTTCATCGGCAAATGGTGAATTAGGCTCATAAATGCCCCCGTAAATACACCGTCCGAGGTGCTCAGCAAAACCACCGAAGATATTACGGTCAACATTACTAATAACTCGTTCCGGGTCGATCTTTATCTGATTCAAGACTAACCCTCCGTAATCTAATATCTGAAATATATTACCATATCTGATATTACTGAAAGCATATCATTACCGAACGTATCCGTCAAAAACTTTACTTTAGAGATTTAGAGATGTGGATTCATGCCGAATTTGCTAGTTTCAGCGTGCCTGTGATATTATTCAAAACTAAAACAACTACATTATCTAAAAAATTGAGTTATTATAAAAGAGGCTGGAGTAGAAATGGAAATATTAAAGCAAATCAAATATGAGCCGGCTAAAGTTGTCGGAGGGTACACAGATCACATACTTAGAGTCGATCTGAGTAAACGTGAGATCAATATCCAGAAATTACCACCCGATTTTAAGAATAAATATATCGGTGGTCGCGGATATGCACTGAAACTAATCTGGGACGAGACAACAAGTGAGACTCGTTATGATAGTCCTGACAACATTTTGGTAATGGCGAGTGGTCCACTGGGTAACGAGCCCGGGTTTCCAGGCACCGGCAAATTCATTGTTGGTACAATTTCACCTCTTACCGATACATTTATCGATTCAAACGTCGGCGGCCATTTCGGGCCTCTCCTGAAGCTAGCTGGCTTTGATGCTCTGGCTGTTTCCGGCATATCCGGGGAAGATGTAATTGTCCTGGTGGATGGTGATACGCAAACCATCAGCATTGCTACAGCACCTGTCTATGATAAAGAAACTAACGAAGGAGCTCTTTCCTTCGGACAGAAAATACTAAAAGAGATGAATGCCG
>CAYOHA010000296.1:0-3605 GCA_964403625.1 uncultured Dehalococcoidales bacterium
TATCAGGAAGCGGAATAGCATGAAGGAAACCATCAATGACGAAAATATTATTCAGGTTTGCCTTCAATGCTTTCTCTCGGATGAATTGCCTTAATCTGGTCACTGGTTCTACAGCAAAGACCTGCCGGGCAGTTCGGGCAGCTTCAAGCGTTACCCTACCTGTCCCAGCACCTCCGTCAGCAACTACCTTATTTTTAAGAGGTGTAATCGTGGTAACTTCGCGGAAGTCCCAGTTGTGAAATTCCAACGCATCATAAACCTCAGGGCATTTATTGTAAACAAGCAGGTCGGCAATATTCCAGACAAGTCTATCACTGCACTCTGCCAGTTCCTGCTCGTCAACTGCCGGACCACATCCTGCCATGATACGCTCGATAAAGGTGACAATCGGGGGATATTTCTTCTCCAAGAAGACCTTGATAGGGGGATATGCCCACAGGATAGCAGCCAGGTCTCGCTCTGCCACATAGCCGGCAAGGTAGCCTATCTGAAATGGCTCCAATAGGTATAAGTCTTCGACTTTAAGAGTCACTCCTTTAAAAATACGTTTAAATAAATTTAAAGTCATTATAGGTGGCTCTATCCTTCCCGGCGATAAAAATCATTTCTGGAGAATTATTGGAGAATTCCGACTTATCAAAATTCCCAAATATTTCAACGACTCTAAATCCACAAAGCTCCAGCAGGTGTTCTACCTCATATCGGTAAAAATACCTGAAAGGAAACGACTGCACCAACCTTTCCGTCTTGCCGTCAGGATGATTGATGTAGTATATCAGTTCAACTTCGTTGAATTGTTGGTCACGGTGGAAAGCTATCGTCCTGTTGGTACGCCGTAGCTTTCTACCATCCGGTAGTTGCGTTTCAGGCAGGTCTTCTACTTCAGCCGTATACTTCTCACTGTAAACCAGTCTCGGGGGATACGGGTGAAAGATATCCAGAATAAGGAGCCCGTGTGGAGTGAGGTGCTGGTGGACGCATTTTAGGCAAGCCTTTTGCTCTTCAACAGAGATAAGATGTTGAAACGGACGGAAAGGTACTGTGACCAGTGAATATGTTTCACCGGTATTGAAGCTGGTCATATCTCCCTGAATAAGTTTTACTCTCTCGCGTACTTCTCCGGGTTGCTTGTTTAGTTTTTCCTGGCATATCTTCAACATATAAGGAGAAAGGTCCAAACCGGTTATCTCGCAACCGGCGATGGCAGTTGGTATCAGGATCCGACCGGTACCGCAACCCAGCTCCAGTGTTCGACCGCCGGCTCTTCTGGAGTAGTCTATGAAGAAGTCAACGTCTTTTCGTCGGTTTTCGTATGCCAGGTCATAAAGCTCGGCAAACTTCTTTTCTTCATAACCCCCAAATCTACTTGACACGCTTCACCTCCTAAAGTTTATATGCTCCCAAGAATCATAGCAAGACAAAGGAGAGACCCCATACCCATCATAAAGACAAGAGTCAGGTGATAGGCAAGCCTGGGGCTGGGACGGGTAGCAAAAAGCCAGGCGCAAACCAGACCAACAACAATGAAAGCAATATCGAGATAAAGATAGATAGATTTAAACTCACCAGTGAAATATGCTGCCAGACTCAAAGCATAGGAGATAAGCAGGCAGATGGAAGTAAATATAGCGGTGCGCTTTATTCCGTAACGTTTCGGAAGGGTCTGAACATGGGTAACCTCATCCTGTGGGAAATCACGGATGTCTATCATTCCCCTCCCACCAAACATAGCAAAGAAAAAAGTCCCGGCAATAAACCCAAGCCCAGGACTCAGGGAACCGGCTATAGCTCCCATAAGCGAATAGAGGGCCTGCAGCAGTCCCAGTGTGAAGGCTCGTGCCAGGGGGTGCTCAAAAAGATGAAGAGTCAGACCTGTTATGACAGCCAGAGTAATACCCCAGGGAAGTAAAGCCCAGGGTGATACCAGTATTATGATAACAAGGCTCGCGGTGATGAAAATCAGAGAGAATACCAGTCCTGTCTGTGGAGAGAGGGAGTTATCGGTAAACGGATTGTGACGTATCTCTGCCCGTGGTCCCACGACGTCCAGATCCCGGTCGGCAAGAAAGTCCAGTGAAAAACCGCCTATAGACAATAACCATCCGGCCAGGGTCATCAATAATGAATTCGCTACACCGGCACTGGCGGCGAAGGCTGCTGAGCCGGCTATCATTGCCACCATTACAGTGCGGTTAAGGCGTAACAACCAGAAAAAAGCAGCTGGTCTGGAAAAACGAGGCTTAATACTTTCCATGAATCTCCATGAACTAAAAATAATACCGTGGTAAACAGGATATTAGGGTACTGTATTCGATGGTTTCCTGGCGATAATCATTATTTCCATTTCATCAAGCTCAACCTGACGCCGCCCCCAGTTGCCGGCAGTTCCACCCCAGACATGTTCGACTTCAAACCCTGCCAGCCTGAATAACATCGACAGTTCAGAAGCTATGTAACCACGCTCCCTAACCACTACGGACTTTTTCGCCCCAGGCGTACCATACTCTGAGGGATGGGTTTCAATCACTGTTACCGGGTCAAATAAACCGTTCTTTACATACTCCTGGGTATACTGTCGGATCATCCGGCATCCGTTGAGTGTTGTCATGATAAGCTGTGCTCCCGGTTTGAGGGAGACATATATATTGCGAAGGATGTTCAAATCGTGTTCAAGAGGGTCGTCATTTATCGTTAATAAACAGAAGGCTCCTTCGCATAAACACAAGGCAACGTCAAACAGATCGGGCGAAGTGAATTTCGTAGCATCAGCATGTACCCATACAACCTTGACGCCAGCTTTCTTGGCTGTCTTCTCTGCTTCAGCCAGCATACCGGAGGAAATGTCGACACCTGTAACCTTATATCCACGCCGGGCAAACTCAATAGCATGCCGCCCTGTCCCACAGCCTATATCAAGAATGGAACTACCATGTGGGAGTTTTAACTCTTCGATAATGAAATCTACTTCCTTTAGAGTATTCTTCGTAAATACGTTGTCCATATAAATCGGAGCGTGTCCGTCGAAGAACTCCTCCCACTCGTTTTTACCCGTCATCCTGTTTCAACCTCCAGTATTGTCAGTGTTCAATCAATATACCTCAGCAACTACATGTCTTACAATAGCCGGATGGTAGAGCTGAATTAGTTACCTCACCCCCTGTATCCCCCTATCCAAAAAAATAGTCCTTGGCATATAGTGGCAGTCAAAGGGTATGATGCCAGATATAACTACAAGGCTATTCATGACATGGGTGCGATACCTATCAACAAGATGAAGGAAAAAACAAAGCGAGGGTAAGTATACGATTGACGAATTAGGAATCCCGCATCGTCAATCTGGATTACCGCTTCTATTGAAGGATTATAATATGAAAAAAAGGATAAGATATGTCTGTCGCTACAAGAGCAATAGGGCAGAGTATCTCCTTCATAGGCAGTATTATATATAAGCTGTTTGGATCAGACCATTGTGGGAACATCGTAAATTATGCTCGATTCCGAGAGATAGCGAATAATGGATTGAAATATATTTAAAGAGAACAGTAGTAGAAAGGTGTCATTTCTCAGGTTAAATGACCACCCATTCTCAAGTTAATGTTCCACTC
>CAYOHA010000297.1:0-3596 GCA_964403625.1 uncultured Dehalococcoidales bacterium
GAAAGTTACATTGCCAAACCCAACTGTATCAACCGGATTGGAATGAGGCCATCTCTCGGGGAGAATTTCGTTAAGCCTTTCTATGGTCTGTGGTGATAGAGGGGCTACATTAAGCCCCAGTCTTTCACAAGCGTCAGAGGCAACACAGCCGAAACCTCCGCCAAAGGTCAGAATAGCAACCCTGTTTCCTCTTGGTAGTGGTGCTCTAAGTAGAGCTAAGGCTACATCAAAAAGCTCTTCAACTTCATCTGTTCTAATTACACCTGTCTGCTTGAACATGGCATCATAAACGAGGTCTGAGCCAGCAATAGCACTGGTATGTGACTTGGCAGACCTTATCCCGGCTTTCGTCCTGCCGACCTTCACCACTACTACCGGTTTTTCCCTCGTTATCTCTTTTGCCAGTCTGAAGAAGCGCCTGCCCTCTCTCAGTCCTTCAATATAGGCGGTAATTATCCTGGTTTCATCATCCTGAGCAAGATACTCCAGAAAGTCCTCGAGATGAAGGTCGGCTTCATTACCGGTACTGACAAACTTGCTGAAACCAACCCCCATTTCGACACCGCATTGAAGGATGTGCATGGCAAAAGTCCCGCTTTCAGAGATTACACCTATCTCCCCTTTATCCATAGATAGTCCCATGCGGATAGTAGAAAAATTATTAGTGGTATTGAAATGTCCCATACAATTTGGGCCGACAAGCCTAAGTCCACCTTTCCGGGCAGTACTGACAACCTCTTCCTGTAACCTGGCGCCCGCTGGTCCGGTTTCTCCCAGACCGGCAGTGATAATGAGGGCTGCCTTAACTCCCCGGGCAACGCAGTCTTGCACTACCTGAAGTACATCGGTAAAAGGAATGACAATGGCAACAAAGTCTACCGTTTCGGGCAGGTCTCTTACCGAAGGGTAGGTTTTTACCCCCTGTACTTCTTTGGTATTCTTATTTACTGCGTATATCCTTTTTAGTGAAGGAGTCCTTAAGACACTGCTGAACACTCCCCCTCCCCACTTTTCCAGAGCATTGGATGCCCCGACTACAGCCACACTCTCAGGGTTAAACAGCGCATCAAAATAGTCCATTCTGGATTTTTCCTCTCTAGCTATCTAAAAACAAAGTAATGCCTATTATACACATTTGGTGACTGCCAAACAAGGAAGGAGTTAAGGTGAAGACGACATAAAATAATCCATTGTTAAGCCTGATAGGTTTGCTATTGAGTTCAACTGGTTAGTGCAATGACATACCGAAAAAGAATTAAAAAGGACACTAATAGATATCTATGTGCGGATTGGCAGAAATCGGGGAAAGGAGTATTGCGTTCATTTCTCAACTTGATAGGTTTTAATCTGGTGTCAAGGCATAATAAAAATATATGCCAATGAATAAAGCGCCAAGTAAAATGTTTGCTATTCCCAACCAAACTGCCTCCCGCCCGCTTAACTTGGTTTCCCAGAAGAGCGAGAAGACAAAAGCTTCTTTTTCCAGAATAAAGATCACGCCACCTAAAATCAACAGTCCACCAAAAAGGAGGAAAAATATCACTATTACCTCCATACCGGATGTCTTGTGGCTGGATTGTAGTCCCCGGCAGTAGTAGGTGTCAATATTGGTGCAATCACCCTTACCAGATTGTTCATATTCATATCTTGAATTACGGCGGTGGTATTGTAGTTAGCCAATGGATTTGTTATGAAAACACAATATTTGACGGTTTCAGGGTATAGTTGTTTACTTTGTGACTAACCTTATCAAACGGCAACGGGGAAACAGCAGTCCAGGTTATTGTTAGGTAAATTCTTTTTCAGTGCTGCGACTTGAAATTAGCTGCCTGACTCTTTTCCAGATAATTTGGGCAATCTTCTCTTTAGGCTGGGTAGCATCTATCACCAGCCAGCGTTCCGGTTCAGCAACTGCCATCTTGAGGTAGCCATCCCGCACTCTATTGTGGAAAGCTATGTCTTCCTGTTCAAAACGGTCTTTTTCTCGCCCTACTATACGAGTGAGTCCTTCCTGTGGAGATATATCCAGCAAGATGGTAAGGTCAGGTTTTAACCCTCGTATTGTAAAATTGTTAATTGAGTTGACCATTTCTAGATCTATTCCCCGACCATAACCTTGATAGGCAATAGTTGAATCAGTATATCTATCACAAATGACTACTTTTTCAGCTTTAATATTAGGAAATATAACTTCATTTAGTAATTGGGCGCGTGAAGCGTTAAACATTAGTAACTCAGTTTCTGGCGAAATGTATGCATTAGTCCACTTTAACATCTGTCTCACATATTCGCCTAATTGAGTACCACCTGGTTCATGAGTTAGAACTACTGGAATCTTCTGCTTACTAAGCCTTTTATAAATCGATTTAGCTTGAAAACTTTTACCACTCCCCTCCCCTCCCTCAAAGGTTAAGAATAATGCCATATATCAACAATGTCCTATCTAAATCTTCCTTACTTTTTCAGTCCTATTTCCAACTTGCCCACTTCTACTGCCGAAAGTAATATCCTGTTCCCAAAGTATAACGTTTCAACTGCCCAGTTACAATACCTTATTGCCTTTTGAATTTTTATTACAGCTTTATGGCTCCTTCTCAGGGCAAAGGGGTCAGGGAGACTGATTTTTTAGAATATTCAGTGCCTTTGATAAATCTGGAGGTAAGGGAGAGGAGAACTCCACATATTTATTATTGGAGGGGAGCTTGAAGCCAAGAAGGAAGGCGTGGACAAACTGACGGGAGAGGTATTCTGATCTGATGCCATAGACTTTATCTCCCACTACTGGATATCCGATAGCCGCTAAATGGACACGTATCTGATGGGTACGGCCGGTCTCGGGTCTGACTTCCAGCAGGGTATAGTCTCCTATATATTCAATCACGTGATATGTAGTCCGTGCTTCTCTGCCCCGGCTTTCAGCTACTACCGCCATACGCTGCCGGTGTTGTGGATCACGTCCAACAGGAGCCTCAATAATGCCGTCCTTGGGAACTAAGCGACCTTTAACGAGGACTTGATAGACTTTTATCACAGAACGTTCTTTAAACTGGTTGGTGAGATTCTGATGAGCAACAATATTTTTAGCCACCAGCATTACTCCGGAAGTATCTCGATCAAGACGGTGGACAATCCCCGGTCGCTGTCGGTCACCGGTATCAGGCAGAGTGGACAGGTGGGAGAGGATGGCATTGACCAGAGTATGAGACAAGTGCCCTGGTGCTGGGTGGACAGTCAGTCCGGCCGGCTTATTTATAACCAGAAGGTCATCATCCTCATAAAGTATATTCAGGGGTATATTCTCAGGCTGAAGAAGACTAGGAATGATGGGTATGTCTATGATTATTTTATCACCGATACTGAGTTTCAGGCTTGCTTTAACTACACGGTTATTTACGGTTATATCACCATTACCAATAAGCTTTTGAGTCTTCGTACGGGAGAGTCCCGGACAGTGTTCGCTGACGTACTTATCAAGGCGAACACCCGACTCATCAACTAACAGATTATAAACTTTTATATCGTTTCCTGTTGCCATTATACCCACTATATTAAAGGAAAAAAGGAAAGGTGTCACCAGGAGAATGAACAAGGCTACC
>CAYOHA010000298.1:0-3585 GCA_964403625.1 uncultured Dehalococcoidales bacterium
CTTAACTCCAGTAATTTCTTTCTCTCTCTCACACCCCAATTCGTGAGCTTTGATAAAGTCTCCAGCCACTATATGGGTTATCTCTCCTCTCCTGTTTAACAGTACATTAACAATGAAGTCTAGTTTAGCCATTTTCGCCTGTTCAATCATATCTTCGTGTACGGGATTTCCACTGAGGATGCCGGCTCTGACCAGCGGATGCTCTATCATTTCATATCCATGGTTTCTATGTGCCGACCTTACACTGAACACTCCTGGGGCGATGCTTTTTCTCCCTCCGGAAAAACCAGCAAAGAAATGAGGCTCGATTAAACCGGTACTGATACGGAAATCAGCCTCGATTAACCTGCGGTTTATTTCAACGGGAGTACCCCGGGAGGTTGTACCCAGGTATACGGTATCATTGACATCGTGGTTTACTACCCGGTAGTTTCTGATGATATTGGTACCAAGTTTTTTAATTAAGGATTCTTCGTTCAAAGGGGGATGCAAACCAAGGGCGACTATTATGGTTATATTATCTCTGGGAATCTTTTTTTCCAGTTCAGCCAATATAGGAGGTACCAGTCTATCATCGGGGCAAGCTCTTGTGTTATCAGTAACTATGACAACAACCCTATCATTCTCATGAACCTGGTCAATGAGAGCGGGACAGCCTGTTGGTGACTTGAGACAGTTAGCTATAGCCTCTTGTTCATTAACAATACCACTGATTTCGCTTTTCTCCAGAACAAAAGAGACATTCTTTGCTGGAATATAAACCTTTAATAAAGAATCGCCGTAAGGGAAACTAAACTCAATATTCATTGTGGTCGCTAGCTACGGATTATTACCTAATGGAAACCGGAGAAGTAAATAATTTTTTATGTTCTACACTTGTGAGTCCATTCGTATTTTAACACGCAAGAAAAAATTTTGGAATAAAGCCCTTGACTTTACTTTTATAGTTGTTATATATTTAGCCCGATATGTCTCTTTTCCTCTCTGCCTGGCAGATTGTTGTCAGAAGAAGTCTTGCCAACTGGCGTCTCCTCTCGACGGTATTGGTTGGTGTTATTATTACCGTTGGCCTCCTCTCAAGCGCCCCTTTATATTCCAACGCCATAAATGATCTAGGGCTGAAACATACCCTAGAGAATAAACAAATCGAGTTACTTGACCTGCACGTTTATGCACCTAACTACTTCATCAGTTATGATGAACTAAATAATGCTCAGGGATATATTTCCCAGCAGGTATCTCGAAATATCAGAAAGGTCATTCGCCAGGAAGAAAGATGGATAAAGAGCCAGACCTACTATGCATACTACACTGATCGACCAACTCCTGGTGGTGCAGACCAACCTACAGGCCACTTTCACGTCTTCACCAACCTGGAGAAGCATATTACATTAGTCGAGGGAAATCTAGCCCGGTCAGCTCCAACTGGTCTCACCCAGGAACAATTAGAAGCCTCTGAGTTTGTCATCGAGGGTATGATTGGTAGTGAAACAGCTAAGAACTACGATATTGAGGTTGGTGACCGTCTGGTCTTCGCCGGTGGGTATGGTGAATATGAAAATCAGGTTATGATTGAGATAACAGCCATCATTGACCCTATTGACCCAGCGGACGAATTCTGGTTTCTAAATACCGATATATTCACCGTGCCTTTAGATGAAGGAAAAGTATTTCCGCTCTTCATTGGGGAAGAAACCCTTTTTGATGCTGTGGCACGTCTCTTCCCTACATCCAGAGCGACATATAACTTCTTCTACTACGTTGACCGCGATAAAATAAACACACAAAACGCCGGACTTATCAAGGATGCCGTCAGGCGTATGGAGCGCCAGCTATTAACAAACCTGCCCCGATCCGGAATGTTCACTATCCTAGATAGCATTATTATTGAGTACCAGGGGAAGCTAATGTTTACCCAAATTCCCCTGTTCCTTATTGTTTTTCAGATTGTAGCTATTATCCTTTACTATTTGGTGACAGTAGCCAACATGCTTATTGAGCGGCAGGCCGGAGAGATTGCTCTATTCAGAAGCCGGGGCGCTAGTACCTGGCAAATCATTGGCATATATTTTATGGAAGGCTTGATGATTAGCGCCGTCGGTGCAGCTATCGGCCCCTTTTTAGGAGCCTTTGTCTTCAGCCTGTTAGGTACGACCCAATCCTTTACATCATTAACTGAGGGGGGCCTCCTTCCAATCAGATTCTCCGGTATGGTATTGATACTGACAGTAACATCGGCGGTGCTCTGTTTACTGGCCCTTCTCATACCTGCTATTCAAGCAGCCCGTCGAGGAGTGGTACATCAAAGACAACAGGCTGCCCGCCCGCCTTCAGCGCCATTCTGGCAGCGTTTTTATCTGGACATAGTTTTACTGATATTTGGAGGTGTTCTCTACTGGGAGCTAAAGGAACGCGGCTCACTCATGACTCTGGATGTATTTGGCGGGTTGGGGATGGACCCTCTGCTACTGATAACACCGTTATTGCTACTTCTTGCCGTCGCCATTGTTTTCCTTCGTCTCTTTCCTATTCTTATCAGACTGGCAACCAGACTTAGCCGCTACATTGGAAACGCGCCCTTCGTACTCGGACTTTGGTATATGGCACGGAATCCTGTCCATTATGGAAGGCTTATTCTCCTTTTGATAATGGCCGCCAGCGTTGGTATGTTTTCAGCAACTTTCCTCGGCACTCTGAATCGCAGTTATGATGAGCGCACTTTATACTCAACAGGAGGCGATATCCGCCTTGCAGAGTTAAACGACCAGAATTCATCAATAGGGACTATTGAAAAGCGATATTCCAGTGTTGAGGGTGTGGAAAACTTCAGCCCTATTTACCGAACTGATGGTAGAGTAGGTACAATGTTTACCGAAACAGAGTTCACTATGCTGGCCGTAGAACCAGAGAGCATGAAGAATATTACCTGGTTCCGCAGTGACTTTGCCGATAAGTCTTTATCGGAAATTATGGATATATTAGAAAAAGATAAGCCTATAGAGCAGGGGATGGTCTTGCCAGAGGGAACCGAAACCCTCGGAGTCTGGGCATGTCCAGGAGAGAGGGTTCTCCCGACTACAGTGTTTGCCAGGATGCAAGATGGTCAGGGGCGCTACTTTGATTTTGAACTTGGCAAAATCGCTGCTGAAGGCTGGCAGTTCCTGCAGGCAAAGATATTGGCTTTTGGGACTGAGGTACCACCTCCTCCCTTAAAACTGAGTTGTTTTTACTTTAGAGCTGAAGGAAGCGTAGGATTTTTTGGAGGGACGCAGGTTGTGTATTTCGATGATCTTCAAGTTCTAGGCCCATCCCTCCCTGCACCAGTGGTAGTTGAAGACTTTGAAGACGTAAGCGAATGGACGGTCTCTCCAGACGAATATTCCGGGTCGTTTTCAGGAGAACAGACCGCGATAGGCACGTTCAAAGTTGATAAAGAGCAGGTTCATAATGGCAAGTCCTCAGCACGTTTAAGCTGGAATTCGCGAAACACCGGTAGGTTGGCAATTTATCCTAACCTGGACACAAGACCCCTGGTTACTGTAGTTAGCCGCTCCTTCCTAGAAAATGCTAAGGTTGAAGTAGGCT
>CAYOHA010000299.1:0-3558 GCA_964403625.1 uncultured Dehalococcoidales bacterium
TAAGGGAAACATAAAATTCGTCATTGCGAGGAGTCCTTCACTTTATGAAGGACGACGAAGAATCTCAAGGAGGGGTAGTAAAAACCCCGCCCACCCCTGAGATCCTTCGCTTCGCTCCAGGATGACACATCGTGATTTTTAGACAGCCTCGGTTAGGATGAGGGTGAAAATGAATCTACCCTTCATCCTTCGCTTAGCTCAGGATGACACTTAATAATTTTTTGGATACTCTCGAATAAGGTATGAAGGGTTAACGAAGATCTCTAATAGGATAAAAATAAACCGGATCATTTTTGTGGGTCTGATTTTAATCTGTTTATTCGTTAGCAGTTGCTCCTCCGGTCAGGATTTTGATAAACGTTTGAAAGCAATCGTGAAACCGTACCTCTTCAGTATCGCTGGCTGGGAGTTACGAATCATACCGCAGGAAACTACTCACTTACTTTTTGGCGAAAAAGCAGATGACGAAGAAGTCCAGACAGTCACCGAATATTTTAATACTATCAAACAGATAAAATTCTTAAAAACAAAAATAGCAGCGGTTGATGCTGGCAATGGAGAGAAAGATCTGGCATTACTTGAGGCTGAGCTTTTAAAGCTACAGGAACGAAATACAGCTTTAACGGGTCGAGTTGAGAGCATCATCGAGAAGCAGATCAGAGAGACTCTGATTCAACAGGGTATCTACAACCCGCTGGTAAAACTGAAAATTTCCTTCCCGCCGGTAAATTTCAGACTGGAGCAGCTGCCCTGCGTACTGGTAATTTCGCCCAGAGAGAGGATAGAGTCGATAAGAGAGATTGTCCTTGAACCGAACCTGACTCTTGAAGAGAAAGAAGATATTGAGACCAAGGCTGATGAACTAGGTGTCTCCTCACTGGTGGTGGAGATTGGTGGTATTGCTACCTATCCTCCCCTTGTTGATAGTGAAACCAGCCTTAGGTCTACTATAGATACGGCTATTGAGGAATGGCTACACCAGTATCTGGCTTTCAAACCGCTGGGATTCCGCTATGTTCTTGATTCAATCGGTCTATCCCGGAATTATGAAATTGCTACAATGAATGAGACCCTGGCTGGGATGGTCAGCGAAGAGATTGGCTCTATGGTTTACAAGAAATACTACTCTCAATATGAGGATGGTGATGGTCAAGAATCAGAGTCAGGATTTGACTTTAATCAGGAAATGCGGGAAATAAGAAAAACGGTTGATGAATACCTTGCCCGCGGAGAAATTGAAACGGCTGAAGGTTTTATGGAACAGAAAAGACAATATCTAATGACAATGGGGTATTACATTAGAAAACTAAACCAGGCTTACTTTGCTTTTCACGGCACGTATGCGGATGAACCATCATCCATCAGTCCCATCGGCCTTGAATTAAAGGAACTGAGGAGCCAAAGTGCAACGCTGAAGGACTTCCTGAATACCGTTGCGGAAATGTCCAGCCATCAGGACCTGATCGAAAACATCAGTTAGAATGTTAACCAGAACAAAAACTCCATTCCCGACCTGATAAGCCTGCATGCAGGCACGGAATCTAGTATCATTATTCTAAGTTAATTGAGAGACTGCCATGCTAAAGTCTCCTGTCATGCCTTGGTCTGGTGTCATACTGTAGAGGTTATCAAAAAATGTCATTCTGGAGGAGCATAGCGACGAAGAATCTCAGGGAGGGGAAGGGGTAATAAACAATCTCAAATCTGTACAGATTAATAGTGGCGTGTCAGTCTATCTATGCTTCTGAGTTAATCGCTTGGAGCGCCTGTTTCAGGTCAATGTCCCCGGTGTAGAGTGCCTTGCCGATTATCGCCCCTTCGGCACCGAGCTGTTTCAGCATCCTGAGGTGGTTTATTGAAGATATGCCGCCGGAGGCAATAACAGGCAACTGGATTTCATTTACCAGTTCAGAGAAGGCAGCAAAGTTAGGCTCGGTCAGAGTCCCATCCCGACTGATATCGGTGTAAATGAAACGTTTTACTCCCAGCTTCGCCATAACTTTGGCAAGATTAATGCCTGTCATTTTAGTGTCCAGCAGCCAGCCATGCGTCGCTACAAATCCATCCCTGGTATCAATAGCCACGATGATGGAATCGCTGAACATACGACAGGCTTCCTCAACAAGGTTTGCATTTTCCATTGCTGCTGTGCCCAGAATAATACGCTCTATTCCAGCCCTGAGTAGTGTTTTTATTGTCTCCATATTACGGATACCGCCGCCAAGCTGGGTAGGCACCAGTATGGCACTGGCCAGTACCTTAATTATTTCCATATTACCAGGCTCACCCCTGACAGCACCGTCAAGGTCAACAATGTGAAGCCTGGGTGCCCCCAGCGATTGCCATCGCAGAGCTACCTGTATCGGGTCATCAGAAAAAACAGTCTCTTCTTCATAGTTACCCTGAAAAAGTCGAACGCAATTACCGCCTTTGATGTCTACCGAAGGTATAATATCTATTTTAGTACTCCTTAAAAATCATAATAAACTATGAAATATTTTGCCTTAAGCAAGTCCCATCCTCTGCTTGACTTCCCTCATCGTCTCCCGGGCGATTGCTCTGGCTCGTTGGGCACCGTCGGCAAGGACTTCTTTAACGTACTTGGGTTTAGCAGCAAGAGCCGCCCGTCTCTCGCGGAAAGGTGCCAGGCTGGCGTTAATCTGCTTAGCCAGTATTTGCTTGTGTTCGACGCAGCCAATCTCAGCCCGGCGGCACCTGGCCGCGAATTCCACTCGTTGCAGCGGATTAAAGTACTCGTCAAGTCTGTAGATATTACATATTTCAGGGTGTCCCGGGTCATTGCGGAAACGTCGAGCTGGATCAGTGACCGCCGTCATTACCCGCTCTTTTGTCTCTTCGGGAGAAAGGGCTAAATCAATAGTGTTGTTAATTGATTTGCTCATCTTCTCTTTCCCATCTAACCCGAGTATTGAAGGAAAAGAGGTAAGCTTGGCTTGAGGCTCAGGAAATGTCTCGCCAAATTGACTGTTGAAGCGCCGTACGATCTCCCGGGCAAGCTCGAGATGAGGCAGTTGGTCTTCACCGACCGGCACCACTTCGGCTTTATACAGGATAATGTCGGCTGTCTGTAGTACCGGGTAGCCTACCAGCCCATAATTTACGTTATCAGGCTGAAGCTTAGCCTTTTCCTTGAAGGTAGGCACCCGTAGCAGCCAGCTAAGCGGAGTGACCATGCTGAGAAGGGTATGCAGTTCCATTACCTCTGGTACGTGGGACTGGACAAAAATTATGCTTCGTTTCGGGTCCATACCGGCTGCCAGCCAGTCAAGCACTATATCGTGGATATTCGACTGTAGTTCACTGGTGTCCTGCATCGAGGTCAAAGCGTGGATATCTACCACGCAATATATGCAGTCGTAATCGTCCTGAAGTTTAACATAATTTTGAATTGCCCCGAGGTAGTTACCGATATGCTGTCGGCCCGTGGGGCGAGCCCCGGAAAAAACACGCTTTCCCATCTAGCAATTCTCCTTATTTGAGAAGTGTAGCATAAAGGGCTTATCACCACAAGGTAAGTTTGGTTACATTGTTATTAAC
>CAYOHA010000300.1:0-3541 GCA_964403625.1 uncultured Dehalococcoidales bacterium
TACCCTGGGCAGTAGCTTTACGTACTACATTAGAGAAAAATGTATCGTAACAAATGAGAGTGGACATTCGTCCCCAAGGTGTGGCAACTACCTCGATCGGCGTGTCTTTGTCACCGGCTGTGCTGTCTTCCACAATCGGGGGAATTTTCCTTTTGGCGTTCTGGGCTAGAAGCATGCCTTCAGGGCTGAAAATACCGGCGACATTGAGATACGTCCCATCCGCCTGGCTTTCGTAGAAATCCGCAACGAGATATTTCTGTAATTCACCCGCTAAATCACTAACCTGTTTGTTACTTTCCTCAACATTAATGTCACCGACCTGTATTTCGGCCCAGGCAATTATTCCAATTTCAGGAATAATTGAACCATCCGTCAATACACGATTATTATCCGCATATGATACAAAATCCCGTGTCATGGTGTCGGCATCACCCTCCGACCCAGGATTGCCCCCAGTAGGCACAATCGCCACACCCACCGTTTTTACAGGATTATCTGCTAAGAGAGAGTACATGCCCCATCCAAAATTGAGTAAGAGTAATATTACAACTATTACCAGTGGTAAAATTATCTGCCTGGTTCTTCTACGTAAAACGATTTCAGCTAATCCCTTGTTTACCAGTATTACCAACAAAGTCAAACCGAATTGTCCTATGAAGGGAAGTATCTGTAATGTTACAGGATACAACCACTGGGTGTTAGCAAATGAGGGGAAGGGTAAATCAGGGGAAATCGGATATACCATTTCCACCAGAAATGCAATAAGGAACCAGATGCCTACCCATAAACCAGAGAATAACAGCCATCCCAAGCGTCCGTATTTCGAAGAGAGCAGTTGCAGTTCAGAAACGACAACGATCTGGAAAGCTAAACCAGTCACTATGATAAGGAGAAAAACAGGGCTACGTACCAAGAAGTAATAGTCGACAAGAAAGACGGAAGATAACAGGAAAAAGATGGCGGATAATATGTATGTTTGAACCCTGTTTGTTCCATGAATGGCTAAAAAGAAAGGCACTAAAGCGAACCATGCTACCCAACCAAGATTATGAGGCGGAAATGCCGCTGAGAACAATATGGCAGAGGCAATAACAGCCAAAAATCTTAACCACTTTCTTACGTGAAGGCGTGTCAGAAAAGCTCTTGAATCACTTGGTGTAGCGCTTATCATCATCTTCTATCATTCTTAGATTTAACAATAGATTCATTTTACATGGAATTACAGTGATTCACAAAGTGTTGATGATGAACAAGGTACCACCTATTGATACCTTAGATCGAAAAACTGAAGCTAAGTGGAGCCGAGGGGATTCGAACCCCTTACCTCCTGAATGCAAATCAGGCGTTCTCCCGAGTGAACTACGGCCCCTCATGAAAAATTATAACAGTCTAGAATGGAAGATTCTAGTTGGGTGTCAGATGTTTTTTGACCAGGTCAACTACTTGCGCAGGATATCTGGCAATATCCACACCAACCTCCATAAGAGCGGCTATCTTACTTTGAGGTGTACCTTTCCCGTCACCCTGAATGATGGCACCAGCATGACCCATCTTTTTTTCCTGAGGAGCATTGAGTCCGGCGATATAGGCTACCACCGGCTTGGTTACCCATCTGTCAATAAATTCAGCTGCCTTTTCCTCTTGCACACCCCCTACCTCCCCAACAATAATAATAAGGTCAGTTTCAGGGTCCTTTTCAAACAGTTTTAATATTTCAGACATATTGGTGAAAACTACAGGGTCTGCTCCTATGCCAACTACAGTGCTCTGCCCGAAGCCTTCGGTTGCGAGATTAATACTCACTTCATATGACAGGGTCCCACTCCGGGAAATTACTCCAATGCGCCCGGGAGTGAACATGTTTCCTGGCATTATCCCCATTTTGGCTTCGCCAACAGTGATAATGCCGGGAGTCGTCGGCCCGATAATCTGTACCTGACGGTCGTTAGCATATTCTCTGATCTCCATAACATCATGTACTGGCATATGTTCGGTGACGACGACGATAAGTTTAATACCTGCATCTATGGATTGTATAGCGGCTTCTTTGACTGCAGGCGCTGGTACAAAAAATACGGAGGCCTCCACATCCTGGCTAGCTACAGCCTCAGCAATAGTACTGTATACAGGAATACCTTCTACTACCTCTCCTCCCTTGCCAGGAGTTACCCCAGCAACAATGTTAGTCCCGTAGTCTAGCATCCACCTGGTCTGGACTCTCCCAATCCTGCCGGTAATGCCCTGTACTAACACTCGGGTCTTACGGTTAAGCAAAATACTCATCTGTTCCCCTCTAGCAGGCGAGCAAGATGCTCCACGCCCTCTTCTGTGGATACTCCAGTGACAACATGGACGCCGTTCTCTCTGAAAATTTCCCAGGTTTCTTCCTGGTGATTTCCCAGAGCTTTAGCTACTACGGGTATTGTCACCCCGTGTTCTTTCATATAATTTACAACTCCCTTGGCCCCTTCGTGGATTGGATTTATTCCACCATAGACATTAATAAATAGTCCTCTTATTCCTTCCTTTTGCAAAACCAGATCCATCACCTTATAAAGAAGATCAGCAGTAATTGCTCCTCCTGTTTCCAGGAAATTGGCCGGACGCATTCTCTGGCTGACTATATCCATAGTAGCCATACCTAGACCGGCACCACTGGCAATGATAGCAATGTCACCATCAAGTTCCAGATAACTTACGCCAATCTCACGCCCTTTCCTCTCTAGGGGATTTATAATACGTTCCCCCAGGTTCAATTTCAGGTCAGGGTGACGGTACAGACTGGAATCATCTATTTCAAGCTTGGCGTCCAGGGCCAGATAAGTTCCCTTTTTAGTCCGGACCAGAGGATTGATTTCAGCAATGAGAGCATCATATTTACGGAAAACCTGATAAAGTGCATTGAGTACTCCAGACACCGCCGTTAAGTCCTTACCGCTTAAACCTACCTGGCGGCATATTTGCCTTGCCTCTGATAGCGTCAGTCCCTTAGAGATAGAAATAGGTCTGGAGATTACTGCTTCAGCACGTTCTTGTGCAATCTTGTTAATTGAGACTCCGCCTTCAGCGCTCACTATAGCTAACGGAACGCCATGATAATCATCAACAGTAATGCTAACATAAAACTCACGAGCAACCTCGACACTTGAAACCACCATAACCTGATGCACTGGTAAACCTCTGATTGTGGTACTCAATATGCGTTGAGCAGCCTTTTCAACATTTTCGAGGGATTGAACTGTCTGAACGCCTCCAGCCAGGTAGCGCCCTCCGGTAAGTACCTGGGCTTTTAATACCACCGGAAATCCAATGTTTTCTGCTTTTACCCGAACTTCCTCCGGACTGGTCGCTAATGCATAATCGGGAACAGGTATCCCTTCCCGGCGAAACAGCTCAACTCCTTCAAACTCATATAATCTCATATCTATTAATCAGATAGGATACACTAACAAAAGTGCTTGAGTCAAATAGCCTGTAGCATTGTTAAAGCCAATCGCTAAACTGAAATAATGAAACCGTGGGTATCCCTGAGCTAATATAA